>JAYPUF010000121.1:4756-7061 GCA_038133925.1 Marivivens sp.
ACTTTTGAAGGCGATTGGGATGCGGTCATGGCGGTGAACGCCACAGGCCAGATCAATGTCGTAATGGCCCTACTTGATCAGATCAAAGAATCCAAAGGTAGGATCATCAATCTGGGTTCGATCATGTCAGTTGCGGCAAACCCCGGGTTAGTTGCCTATGCCGCGTCAAAGGGTGCTGTATTGCAGATGACCAAGGCACTTGCTCACGACCTCGCGGAATACGGCGTCCGGGTCAATGCAATCGCTCCTGGCGTCATTGAAACCCCGATGACGGTTGCTACGCGCGAAAATCCAGAGGCAATCGGTCGCTTTATGGCGCACACCCCCCTCAAACGCCCTGGGAAACCAGAAGAACTGGTTGGGCCCGTTCTGTTCCTTGCATCAGACGCATCGAGCTATGTCACTGGCGCGCTACTGCCAGTCGATGGCGGCTATTTGGCTGCCTAACGGAGGAAAAAATGAAACGTGAAGAAGTAGATGTTCTTGTCGTAGGTTCGGGCGCTGGCGGTCTCGCTACCGCTGTTGCATCGGCTCACAAAGGCCTAAAGGTTATTGTTTCAGAAAAAGAACCTGTTTTCGGCGGCACGACCGCTCGCTCGGGCGGCTGGATGTGGATCCCCAATAACGGAC
This sequence comes from Marivivens sp., assembly GCA_038133925.1. Lineage (GTDB taxonomy): Bacteria > Pseudomonadota > Alphaproteobacteria > Rhodobacterales > Rhodobacteraceae > Marivivens. The sequence goes on from JAYPUF010000121.1 coordinate 5,387, forward strand.
CGGCCAAACGCGCTGGTATCGACGACAGTGTCGAAAAAGCCCGCACGTACATGAAGCACGAAACCGGCGAGCATTTCGACGCCGCACGCGTCGAAGCCTTCCTCGAGGCCGGCCCAAAAGCTGTTGAGTTTTTCGAGAACAATACGTCGCTCCAGTTTGACCTCGGCCCAACTTTTGCAGACTACCATCCAACTGCGCCTGGCGGCATGGATGCAGGACGTTCAATTGTTGCACGTCCATTTGATGGACGCGAACTAGGAAAAGAAATCAAACGCCTGCGTCCACCACTTTGGGAAATCACCGTTCTAGGAATGATGATTGGTTCGGGCAAAGAACTACTTCACTTTTTTAATGTCACCCGTTCGCCAATTTCAGCGTTCTTTGTGACAGGGCTTGTCGCAAAGTTCGTCCGCGATGTTGTCTTCCATGGACGTGCGATGCGCCTAATGAACGGCAACGCCCTAATTGCGCGCCTTGCCAAATCGGCCTTCGACAAAGACGTCAAGATTTGGACTTCCTCGCCGGTCCAACAGCTTATCCGAAACGATAAGGAAGAAGTTGTTGGCGCGATCATCAATCGCCCCGATGGTCCAGTTCAGGTCATGGCGCGCAAAGGTGTGGTTTTGGCGGCAGGTGGTTTCCCGCAAGATCCAGTGCGCCGCAAAGAGCTGATGCCTCATGCACCTACAGGATACGAGCACGTCTCTCCCGCCCCTCCAGGCAACACAGGCGATGGTCTTCGCCTTGGCGAAAATGTTGGAGCCTCGATCAAGACAGATTTGCCGCATTCTGCTGCCTGGGTCCCGATTTCGCGCCCGCCGCGCGGCGATGGTACGCTTGGAACTTTTCCGCACTTTGTAGATCGCTCAAAACCAGGCGTGATCGCTATCACTCGTTCAGGCAAACGCTTTGTTAATGAAGCCCAAAGCTATCATGACTTCTGTCAAGCCATGGTCAAGCGCTGCCACGAAGAAGGTGGTGAAGGCGCTGAGAATGCCGCGTGGTTCATCGCTGACCACCGCACTTTCCGTCGCTATGGTCTAGGCTATGCAAAGCCTTCGCCGGTTCCGTTCAAAAAGCTGGTCAAGCAGGGCTATCTTTTTCAAGGTAAAACGCTTCGCGATCTCGCACAACAAATCGGTGCAGACGCAAATCAGTTTGAAAAAACCATTGCTGAGTACAACAAACACGCCGCTAAAGGGGAAGACCCCGAGTTTGGCAAAGGCTCAACTGCCTATAACCGCTCGCTCGGCGATCCGCAGCACAAGCCAAACCCTTGTGTTGCGCCCGTCGCAAAGGGTCCATTCTACGCAGTGCGCCTCTACGTTGGTGACCTTGGAACTTTCGCTGGCTTGAAGACCAACGAATATTCGCAGGTTCTAACTGAAGAAGGAAACCCGATCAAAGGCCTATATGCGGCAGGTAACGATGCGGCCTCAATTATGGGCGGTAATTATCCAGGTGGCGGCATCACGCTCGGACCCGCTTTGACTTTCGGCTATATCGCCGCGCGTCATATGTCTGGTGCAAACTCCTAAGAAAGAGAACCCCCGCTAGAGTAATCTAGCGGGGGTTTTTCTTTGCTCGGATTCCAACTTTGATTAGTTTTCAGAGCATTTTATATCTTCATGAAAAAGCCGCCTGATTTCTCAGGCGGCTTCTTTCTTTATTTCGC
>JAYPUF010000122.1:0-6845 GCA_038133925.1 Marivivens sp.
CCAAGGGTGCAGGTCTTGAGGTGTCGGAACTGAACAAGTTGCTCAAGCAGCAAAAACAGATGGCCGACGTCATGAAGAAGATGGGCAAGATGGGTAAAGGCGGCGCCCTCAAGCAGGCCGTTAAGCAGATGTTTGGCAAGGGCGGTATGCCCGAAGGTATGCCCGACATGAATGACCCCAAAGCCATGGAAGCCGCAGCCAAAGCTCTTGGTGGTCAGCTTCCGGGTGGCAAGCTCCCGGGTCTTGGAGGTCTGGGTGGGCTTGGCGGAATGCCAGGTGGCCTCTCGGGTCTGATGGGAAAGAAAAAGTAACTGATGACCATCACCCTCGAAACCGAGCGCCTTATCCTGCGCAAGCCGAACGTTTCGGACGTGGATGCCGCCGTTGCATTCTTTACGTCCGAGCGCGCCGCTGGCGTGGGCGGCCCTTTGACCAAGGGTCAGGCGTGGCGCGCTTTGGCGGGGGAAATCGGTCATTGGGACATGCGTGGCTATGGAATGTGGACAGTCACCCAAAAGGGCGACGACACAGCAGTTGCCATGATCGGTCCGTGGTTCCCCAACGACTGGCCTGAAACCGAGATCGGCTGGATGGTCTGGGACCCGAGCGTCGAAGGCACAGGCATTGCAACCGAGGCAGCGCGCGCAGCAATTGACGATGCGTTCGGTCGCCTCAACTGGAAAACCGCTGTCTCTTATGTCGGGGTCGGCAACACTCGCTCGGCCCGACTTGCCGAAAAACTCGGTGCAGTTCGCGACAATCACGCAAAGCAACCCGAGGGCAAGGACGTTTGGGTCTATCGCCATCCGAAACCGGAGTATCTAAAATGAGCCGTGCATGGGAAAATGCCCCAGAAGGTCAAGCTGCCGTAGCGACCGACCGTATCCGCGGCTCGCTACCCCGTATCGTACTTGATCGCGTTACGCTTCGCGCACCGCGCATCACCGATTTCGAAGACTACGCCAAAATCGTCTGCACCGAGCGCGGCAAATATGTCGACGGCCCAATGAGCCGTGACCAAGCTTGGCTTGACTTCAACCAGTTGATCGCAGGTTGGGTTCTTCGCGGAGCAGGCCTTTGGACTGTTGAACGTAACGAAGACCTCGAAACGCTGGGCTTCGTAATGCTTGACCATGAGTTTGGGGATCCCGAACCAGAAGTTGGCTTCCTCTTCCTCGAAGAGTTTGAAGGCCAAGGTTACGCATTCGAAGCCAGCCGGTCGGCACGTAATAACGCCTATAACGCGCTCAGCTGGCCCACTTTGGTGAGCTACATTCACCCCGAGAACACACGCGCGATCCGCCTCGCGGAAAAGCTTGGGGCGGAGCTTGATGAAACTGCCGGTCACGATGGCTGTCTCGCCTATCGCTACCCGCGTGAACTCCCGACTGCCTAAGAGGACAAGATGACTGACGCCGTATCTCGCGCCGCTGAATTGCTCAAAGGCCACCGTGAAAGCATCGACCGCTTGGACGCCATTTTGGTGTTCACTCTGGCCGAGCGTTTCAAGCACACCCAAGCTGTTGGTCGCCTCAAGGCCGAACACGAATTGCCGCCGTCCGATCCGATCCGCGAAGAAGCACAGATCGCACGGCTCACCGACCTTGCCACTCAGGCCGATCTCGACCCTGAGTTTGCTAAGAAATTCCTGAATTTCATCATTCAGGAAGTCATCAAACACCACGAACAACACCAATCGTAAGGACAGGCCAAGCCCGTCCGCACCCTGCCATCCAAAGGAGAAACTCAAATGGCTATGAAAATCCGTCTCGCCCGTGGCGGCTCCAAAAAGCGCCCCTTCTACTCGATCGTTGCTGCTGACTCGCGTATGCCCCGCGACGGCCGCTTCATCGAGAAGCTCGGCACCTACAACCCGCTCCTCGCAAAAGACAGCGAAGACCGCGTAAAGTTCAACGCAGAGCGCGTTCAGTTCTGGCTCGCCAAGGGCGCTCAGCCGACCGACCGCGTTGCTCGCTTCCTCGAAGCTGCTGGCCTTGTTGCAAAAACCACCCGCAACAACCCGAACAAAGCCGTTCCGGGCAAAGCTGCTCAAGAGCGTGCTGCTTCTAAGGCTGCAAAAGCTGCTGAAGCTGCCGAGAGCGCTGAATAATATTGCGCTGGTTGCTCGGATCACTACGATCCGAGCAACCAACCCCTAGCGAGGCTTTCCACATGATCTGGCTGTTTCGCAAACTCCTCATCCCCATTGCCGCATTTGGCTGCGGTATGTGGTATCAACACGGACTGGCCACACAGGCCTGCCTTGATGCTCAAGGCATCTGGTCCGCAGGCGTTTGCCAAGGAGCAAGACCATGACCCAAACTCCCTCCAATGATCGCGTTGTAGTTGGCGCCTTTGGCGGTGCATTTGGCGTTCATGGCGAAACCCGTCTCAAATCGTTCTGTGCGGATCCTTTGGCGATTGCCGACTATACCCCGCTCTACACCGAAGATGGACGAAGCTTTCCAACTGTTGTGCTCACGGGCCAGACTGGAAATGCGCTTGTCGCGCGTGTGGATGGCGTTATTTCCAAAGAGGACGCTGACGCACTCAAGGGCCAGAACCTCTATGCGGAACGAGATCGGCTCCCATCTCTTCCCGATGACGAGTTCTATCACGCCGACCTTATTGGACTCCAAGTGTTTGACGCAGGTGGTGCACTACTCGGGACTGTAAAAGCGGTTCAAAACCACGGCGCAACGGACCTGCTCGAAGTTCACAAATCTGGCTACAAGTCCACGGTGCTTTTGCCTTTCACAATGCAAATCGTGCCGACCGTTGACCTGACCGCTGGTCGCATCGTTGCGGACCCGCCCGAGGGTCTTTTCCCAGATGCTTGAGCGCTCGGAGATTATTCTCCACGCCGGTTTTCATAACACCGGACATGACGCCATTGAGAACTTCATTCGGGCAAATTTTGGCGAAAACTCGGACATTCCATTCATTTTTGCAGACCAACTCGGGGATGCAACGCGGTTCGCGCGCGACTTTTCCAAGTCTCAGAACCCCTTGGCTCTCTCCGATTTGATCGAGGCATTGGACACTGCTCTCCCAAAATCGGGCCCCATGATTGTGAGTGCAGAGGACCTCTCGGGCAATCCGCCGGGTGCACCGAATGTTCGCGACTACACGGCGCTCCTAACGCTCATACCCGCCTATGTTGAGTTCCTGAATGAGCGCTTTCCGACTGCAAACGTCCGCGTGCTGCTCGTCGAAAGATATGCAGAAGACTGGCTTTTTGAGGTCTTTCGGACGCTCGTGATCCAATACCGGATGCGCCTTACCTTTGCGGAATTTCAAGCCGCCTATTTTGAGGCAAGCCAACTCGCTGACTTCGCTTCGGTACTCCAAGAACTCATCCACCCCGTGCCCCTTCGACTGTTCAACTATGACAGTCTGAATGACCACCCTCTTGGGATTGGCGGCGGCTTTCTCGAAGCGCTGGGGTTCAACGTTGATGACTGCAAGGCGCCCTCCGCGCACGAACAGCCCGCCGACCTCTGGCACGAGTGCCTTCGCCTCAATCGAAGCACGCTCACCAACCCCGAGGTGCGAGCCGCCAAAGACACGCTCCTCAAAGCCTAGTTCCCCTGCCCGCGCATTTGCCCTAAGAGGCCCATATGACCGAGACAGATAACAAACCCAAATCCTATGGCCGCAAGGCGATGAGCGCGTCGCTCAAGCCGCGCGAATTGATGACCGAAGACCCGCTCCTTGCCCGCGCTTGGACGGCCCAGATCATCACGCTCGTCCCCCAAGCCTTTCCGGGCATCTTGGGCGAAAGCCTCACGGGCAAGGCGCTTCGCGACGGGGTGTGGCAGCTCAAGACCATTGATCTGCGCGAGCACGGCATTGGCAAACACAAGAACGTAGACGACACACCCGCAGGTGGCGGTGCGGGAATGGTGCTTCGCCCCGATGTGCTTGATACCGCGATCCAAGAGGCGGGGCGCACGGCCCGTGGAAATATGCCTCTCATCTACCTTAGCCCGCGCGGCAAAAGGTTCGATCAAGCCATGGCGCGTGAATGGGCGGGCTATAACGGTGTCACGCTCCTGTGTGGCCGTTTTGAAGGCGTGGATCAGCGGGTGCTCGACGCTTACCGCATTCAAGAGGTCTCGCTCGGGGATTTCGTGATGACAGGCGGCGAGATCGCGGCCATGGCCATGCTCGACGCGACCGTGCGGCTTCTTCCGGGGGTTTTGGGCAATGCCGAAAGCATCGAGGAAGAAAGCCATTCAAGCGGGCTCCTCGAACACCCGCAATACACCCGCCCCGCAGACTGGCGCGGCCTCCCCATCCCCGAAGTCCTCATGTCGGGCCACCACGCCAACATCGAGAAATGGCGCAAGGAGCAGGCCGAGGCGATTACCAAGGAGAGACGGCCTGATATGTGGGAGCGGTATCATACCAGCCGAAACATCTAATATATACCAGAGTGAATCCCTAGCGTTACTTCAGGATTGAAACTGAATCCCGTTTTGCAAGACTGACACACGAAAAATGTTTGAGTGGCTCTGCCAGTGACAAAGTGAAACTGCTTACTTTTTTCGACACATACCGGACATACGTAGTGCCCCTTACCATTTGAGAAAAATTCTTCTCGCAATTTCAGTACGATATCACCCTCTGAAGTATGAAACTCTTCATAGCGAGAAAGTCTCGATTGGAAATCATTCGCCGCGATAATTGTGTCAGTAACTTGCTTGAGTTCTTCACTGAGTTGTAAGTTTTGCAAATTTGCGACAGTTAGTTGAGTTGCAAGTTTATTCAGCAGATCATCGATCTCTGATCGATCGTTAGTTTCAACTTTATTAACTAGGTCTTTTATTGACTTTAGGGTGCCTGCCGCTTCTCCAGTTACTTTCAGTGCGGTCGATACGGCATTTGCAAATGCACCAATTTGCGTGAGATCAAAATCCATTTAGAACCATAAGAATTAATCGAATTTCAGCACGAGAATACACCCTTAAATTGCTAAAAGTCTACCTGTTACAACGCTGCAACCCCTTGCCCCCTACCCCCCAATCCCCTATACGCAGCCTGTCTAGGGTATCTCTGATTCCACTAGTCCCTTTTGCTATGGGTCACACGCCTCTTTCTTCGGAGGTGCGAGGGCCGGCGGGAGGCAACAAAGCAAAGCCGATCTGATCTCTGGCGGGCGCATAGGCGGACCCGGAAGAAGACCAAGAGCTCTGAGATGGCGTCAAACTTTGCGGGACCACCGCAAGCAAGATAGGAGATGATCAGATGAACCTGATCGCACAGCTCGAGGCAGAACAAATTGCCTCGCTCGGGAAGACCATTCCCGACTTCAAGGCCGGCGACACCATTCGCGTAGGCTACAAAGTGACCGAAGGCACCCGCTCGCGCGTACAGATGTACGAAGGCGTTTGCATCAGCCGCAAGAACGGCAAGGGCATTGCCGGTTCGTTCACTGTTCGCAAGATTTCCTTTGGCGAAGGCGTTGAGCGCGTATTCCCGCTCTACTCGACCAACATCGACTCGATCGAAGTTGTCCGTCGCGGCCGCGTCCGTCGTTCCAAGCTCTATTACCTGCGCTCGCGTCGCGGTAAGTCGGCACGTATTGCCGAGCAGAGCAACTACAAATCGCTCGAAGCGTAAGGAGCCGGTTAGATGAGAAAAGACATCCACCCCGACTATCACTTCATCGACGTCAAGATGGTCGATGGCACCGTCATCAAGATGAAGTCCACCTGGGGCAAAGAAGGCGACCAGATGTCGCTCGACATCGACCCCTCCGTGCACCCTGCATGGACCGGCGGTTCGTCGCGTCTTCTCGACACCGGTGGCCGCGTGTCGAAGTTCAAGAACAAGTACGCTGGCCTCGGCTTCTAAGCTCTGCCCGTTTGTATTTAGAAACGCCGCTCCTTTCGGGGCGGCGTTTTTCTTTGGGCCAATGCGTTCAGCAAAAGCAAAGGGCCGCCTCTCGCGGGGCGGCCCTTTGTCAATTTTGGTGTCTTAAGCCGCGCTGCGCTTGCCTTGGGGCTTACGACGGCGTTGACCGTTGTTGTTGCTGTTCGGACGGGCATTTTGACCGCCGTTGCCGCCGCCTTTGGGCTTGTTGCCAAAACGGCGCGGGCCACCACGTCCACCCGAAGGCTTCTTCGCAGGCATTTCAGCGTTTTCCCAACGACGACCAGAGGCCACAGGGATCTCCTGACGGATGGTCTTTTCGATATCGGCGAGTTCACCCATCTCGTCGGGCGCACAAAGAGCGATTGCCTGACCGTCTTTACCCGCGCGAGCCGTACGGCCAATACGGTGGACATATTGGTCCGGCACGTTCGGCAGCTCGTAGTTATAAACGTAACGCACGTCGGGAATATCGAGACCACGTGCAGCTACATCAGTCGCAACAAGCACGCGTACGGTGCCAGCTTTGAAATCCTTGATCGCGCGGTCACGCTGACCTTGGCTCTTATTGCCGTGGATCGACGCTACGGCAAAGCCCTTTTGTTCCAGCTGACGCGAGAGCTTTTCCATGCCGTGCTTGGTCCGACCGAAGACAAGTGCAAGATCATCGCGGTGCGTGTCGAGAAGCTCGACAAGCAGATCCATCTTAGCAGCTTTCGAGACATAGTGGATGGACTGCTCGATCTTGTCCGCGGTCTGACCCGGAGGGTTCACCTGAACACGAACAGGGTTATTCAGATAGCTCGCAGCAACTTCGGCCATCTGCTTCGGCATCGTCGCGGAAAAGAGCATGGTCTGCCGCTCTTTTGGGAGCATTTCAGCAATACGACGCAGCGCGTGGATAAAGCCGAGATCAAGCATCTGGTCTGCTTCGTCGAGCACGAGGAACTGCGTATGTGCAAGGGTCA
>JAYPUF010000123.1:0-6821 GCA_038133925.1 Marivivens sp.
GCCCCTTGCGTGAAAGTGGGAACCTGTTCGACCTGTCTTGCGCCTGACCTTCCATCGGTCGCGCTCTGCTCACGCGGCAGGAGACAGCAGTCGAGCGTGCACATGGGGCCAAAGCCGACGCGAGTCAAGCGTTTCATGAAAATGATTGCTGCAACGCGGCACTTCTTCCATCGTCGAGACACAGGCCTTATAGTGCGCACAACGAACAAGAAATGGGGATGACCGTGGCGCATATAATTGTCGTCGGGAACGAAAAGGGCGGAGCGGGTAAATCCACCGTTTCAATGCACGTTGCAACAGCGCTGGCCCGTATGGGGCACAAGATTGGTTGTCTGGATCTTGACCTTCGTCAAAAGACGATGGGGCGTTATATCCTGAACCGACAAACCTATTTGGAACAAGAAGGCCTCAACCTTCCCACCCCCTCCTACCACGAACTTCCTGAAGTTGATCCTGCGACACTGAGTGAGGGCGAGAACATTCTCGATCATCGCCTGTCCGCTGCGGTTGCAATGCTCGAACCAGATTGCGATTTTATTCTCATCGACTGCCCCGGTTCGCACACGCGTCTTAGTCAAGTTGCGCATTCACTTGCCGATACACTTATCACACCGCTTAACGATAGCTTTGTCGACTTCGATCTTCTTGCGCACACCGACACCCAAGGCGAAACGATCACAAAACCAAGTGTTTATGCAGAGATGGTTTGGAATGCACGCCAGCTACGTGCGCAGGCGGGTCTTGCCCCAATCGACTGGATCGTTGTCCGCAACCGCCTTGGTGCGCAGAACATGGTCAACAAGCAGAAAATGGAAAGCGCCTTGGAAAAGCTTTCCAGACGTATCGGCTTTCGCACCGCGCCCGGCTTTAACGAACGAGTGATCTTCCGCGAGCTGTTCCCGCGCGGGCTTACGCTCCTTGATCTCAAAGATATTGGCGTCTCGCAACTCAACATCTCTAACGTCGCAGCACGTCAAGAGCTCCGTGACTTGATCAAGGCACTGAACCTCCCCGGGGTAACGCCGGATTTCTAAGGTGATGCAAAGTTAAGGTGAGATGCTTGGAAAAGCAGACCGATCATCTCACCGATGACATTGGACTTGGATCGACAGGCACCACGATGGTGCCGAAGAGCAAGTTTGGCGGTGGCAATGGTCTTTACCCTGCAACCAATGAGAAATCATTGCGGATTATCAAAAATACCCAAAAGAACCTATTGCCCGATTGCGCTTGGGGTCATGCAAAAACAGCACGATATTAGGAACATACCGTCTCTTCGAGGTTCGAAATGAACGACAAGCGTTACTATGCCCCTGCCGGCGGCCATCCGCCTCAGTCCGAACTCCTTACCGGCCGTGCGGTGTTCACCGAAGCATATGCCGTAATTCCCAAAGATACGATGCGGGACATTGTGACCAGCTTTCTTCCGTTTTGGGAGAAAACGCGGCTTTGGGTCATTGCCCGCCCGCTGAGTGGCTTTGCCGAAACCTTTTCGCACTACATCATGGAAGTCGCCGATGGCGGAGGTAGCGCCCATCCAGAAACTGACCCAAGCGCTCAAGGCGTTCTTTTCGTGGTCGAAGGCCAATTTGACCTCACATTAGATGGAAACACCCATCCGATGCGTGAGGGAAGCTACGCATACATTCCAGTTGGTGCAAAATGGGCCGTTTCGAATTCCAGCGGGGCTAATGTTAAATTCCATTGGGTCCGAAAGGCCTATGTCGCTGTCGAGGGAATTGATCACCCCAATTCATTTGTCACCCACGAGGATGACGTTCCATTCAATGCAATGCCGGGGACGGATGGCAAATGGGCAACCCAGCGCTTTGCGTCGCCCGAAGACTTGCGTCACGACATGCACGTTAACATCGTTACCTTTGAGCCAGGTGCAGTAATCCCCTTTGCTGAGACACACGTGATGGAACACGGGCTCTATGTGCTAGAAGGCAAAGCGGTATATCGGCTCAACCAAGATTGGGTCGAAGTCGAAGCAGGCGACTATATGTGGCTGCGCGCTTTCTGCCCACAAGCATGCTATGCAGGTGGCCCAGGTCGCTTCCGTTATCTGCTTTATAAAGACGTCAATCGGCACATGCCGCTTAAACTGTGACCATATAGGGGGTGTCGAACCAATATTCCTCAAGGTTCGCGCCCTCGCCAATCCGGTCCACAACAGCAAAACGACCCGGCGCATGAAGCGGGGTTAGAACCCCATGCCAAGTGTTACGGTGATAGTTCACGCCTTGACCAGACAGAGCGAGAAACGCCTTTGGTTCCGAAGGTATGCCGCCCGCGTCCCTTGCGACAATCACCAAGAACGGATGCTCAGTCATCGGAAGGAAGGCCTGACTGCCATCAGGATGGCGCTCCACAAGATCGAGCTTGAGCGGCAAATCGCGGGCTTCTGCGTCAAAAATACTGATCCCCGCGCGGCCATCCGAAAAGTCGAGTCTTGCCAAGTCATGATAGCGACCGCAGAGACCCTGATTGATGACTTTGCTCGGCGCACCATTGACTTCAAGTACATCCCCAAACGGAGCAAAAGCTTCCGCTGTAAGTGGAACTGCTTTGATCTCGAGGCTCATTTGAACAAGTCCTTGAGGCGGTGATAAGCAATACGCTCCACCTGCCGACATGCCTCGGCAAACTCCTGATCACGGGAGTTGTTCAAACGGCGCTCGAACGCAGTGCGGATCGTTGCTTTTGTGTTGTCACGAACAGCGATGATGAATGGAAAGCCAAATTTTTCGACATAGGCCGCATTCATGGAGGTAAACACCTCGCGTTCTTCATCAGTCAACATATCGAGCCCAGCTGACGCCTGTTCGGAAGTCGACTCTGGCGTCAAACGCTTGGCCTGAGCCAATTTACCTGCCAGATCTGGGTGTGCTGTCAGAACGCCAAGACGCTCATCTTCACTTGCACTTCGGAACATACGAGCGAGCGCATTGTGAATGCCCTCGACGCAATCATGCGCAGGTCCAAGCTCAAGCTCAAACGCACGTTCTGCGATCCAAGCCGAATGCTCAAAGATACCGCCGAATGTTTGAACGAAGCTTTCGCGATCCATCTGCGACGGGCGACGTTGTTGAGCGGGTGGATGGACCTCAAGCCAATGCTCGGCGATGTCCTCGCGAGTTGCGAACCAAACGCCCTCTTTGGCCTTCACATAGTCGAGAAAACGCCGAAGAGCCGCCACTCGGCCAGGACGTCCTACCAAACGGCAGTGCAGGCCGATGTTAAGCATCTTGGGCCGACCGTCCAACCCTTCCTCATACAGCTCATCAAAAGCATCGCAGAGATACGAAAAGAACTGATCACCCGAGTTAAAACCCTGCGGCGTGGCAAAGCGCATGTCATTGGTGTCGAGCGTATAGGGAAGGATCAACTGATCGTGCCCGTCGAAAGTCATGTAATAAGGCAGATCGTCCGCATAGGTGTCCGACACATAGGTAAATCCACCTTCCTCCGCGACCAGCCGAACGGTGTTGTCAGAACAGCGCCCCGTATACCAACCTTTAGGACGTTCGCCGACAACCTCAGTATGGAGCCGCACAGCCTGCGCAATTGCAGCTCGTTCTTCGTCTTCGGGCATATCCTTGTGCTCAACCCACTTCAGGCCGTGGCTCGCAATCTCCCAGCCTGCATCCTTCATCGCGGCGACTTGCTCGGGCGAACGCGCAAGCGCCGTTGCGACACCATAGACCGTGATAGGTAGGTCCTTGAGCAATCGGTAGAGGCGCCAGAAACCAGCACGCGCTCCGTATTCGTATATCGACTCCATGTTCCAGTGGCGCTGACCCGGCCACTGGGCCGCACCGACGATCTCGGACAGAAACGCTTCGGATGCGGCATCTCCGTGCAGCACGCAGTTTTCACCGCCCTCTTCGTAGTTCAGCACAATCTGAAGAGCGATTTTCGCACCATTTGGCCATTTTGCATCGGGGGGAGTGGGGCCATAGCCCCGAAGGTCACGTGGATAGCGCTGCAATTGTGTATCTCCTGTTGATCCGATGATATTCCAGATCAATTCCGATGTTTTTCAAAAAATCCAGACAACTGTGTCAAAGCAGTTCCTCTTTACGAGCTACTATATGTTACGACATTGATTGAGAAAAAGTGGAGCGACGAATATGAGCGGCTTTCTAACAACACACGTTCTAGATACGGCACGTGGTTGCCCAGCGCAGGGGCTAAAGATCGAACTTTTTAGGCTTTCTGGAAACGAACGCAGCCTACTCAAATCACTTGTCACGAACAACGATGGGCGCACGGACGAGCAAATCCTTCCCGCGTCGGAGTTTGCAATCGGGGAATATGAGCTTGTCTTCCATGCGGGCGCTTACCTTGACGCATCTGGGACACCACCCGAAAGCCCCCGTTTTCTCGACGTAGTGCCGATCCGATTTGGCATGTCAGAAGCGGCGCATTATCACGTGCCACTCCTTCTCTCACCATTTGGATATTCCACTTATCGCGGCAGCTGAATTTGACTCTCTGCTGCACGAACCTGCCCCGCAATTTTCACAGCCATAAACTCGAGAAAAAGCCTCGTTTTGGGGTCCTGAAAGCGTCGATGTGTAAATAGGCAAGCCATCTGAATCGGAACCGGCGGCGTTTTTTCGGCTACGGGAACGAGCGCACCAGACACAAGATGCTGAGCAACCTCAAAGACCGGTTTGAGTACGATGCCTTGTCCGCTGAGCGCCCAATCTGTGAGCACATCGCCGTCATCGCTTTCAAGTCGACCAGAAACTCTAAAACGTTGTGGACCATCAGACGTCAGGAGTTTCCACTGAAACTCGGTCGCTCCGGGAAAGCGAAGGTTCAAGCACTCGTGCTTATGATCGACCAAAGCATTGCCGTCCTCGGGCATACCCCGTCGCTCGATATAGGACGGCGCAGCGCATAGGACGCGGCGGCAATCCGCAATGTTTCGAATGCGTAAATTGCTGTCTTCGGGCTGCCCGAGGAAAAACGCGAGATCCAATCCTTCGGTCGTCAGATCGACACGCCGATCAGAGAGACGTAGCCTTATACTTACCTCTGGGTAGGTTTCTGCAAATTCAGTAACATAGGGTGCCAAAAGCCTTCGTCCCACGCCAAGCGGCGCAGCGACATAGAGCGTACCTCGAAGATTGTCCGTCATCTCGACAACTTCGGCTTCGGCGTCCTCGACGGCTTCCAGAACTGACTTAGCGCCACGATAAAACGCACGGCCCTGTTCGGTTGGATTCAGGTTCCGAGTTGTGCGCTGAAAAAGTCTCACACCAAGATGGCTCTCAAGCTGAGAGATGCGCGAAGACGTCACGGCAGGGGAAATCCGAAGATCGCGACCCGCAGCAGACATGCTACCGAGCTCATAGACGCGCACAAATGTGCGGATATTTTCTAAGTATGACATCGTTCGGCAATTTTTGATACAGCTTGGTAATTTCAAGTAATACCGAATAAAGCCTGATCTGAATAGTCTGAGCATGACTAACGCAGGAGACGAATATGACTGACGCAGTAATCCTCTGGGAATGGATCGGTTTTGCAGTGCGCTGGCTGCACGTCATCACAGCAATGGCTTGGATTGGCTCCTCGTTCTACTTCATTGCACTAGATCTCGGTCTACGCAAAGCGCCGGACCTCCCCAAAGGTGCCCACGGTGAAGAATGGCAAGTTCACGGCGGCGGCTTCTACCACATTCGCAAATTTCTTGTGGCGCCAGAGCGCATGCCCGAGCATCTCACTTGGTTCAAATGGGAGAGCTATACCACATGGCTCAGCGGTGCCGCGCTCCTCATGGTGGTGTATTGGGCGGGGGCAGAGCTTTATCTCATTGATGCGTCCAAGGCTGATCTTGCGGTTTGGCAGGGCATCGCAATTTCCGCAGGGTCCCTCACGATCGGTTGGCTCGTCTATGACGCACTCTGCAAGTCGCCCCTAGGAGAACGCCCAACTCTTCTTATGGTTCTGCTCTTCGGCATGTTGGTCGCGATGTCCTATGGATATAACCAGATTTTCACGGGCCGCGCGGCACTTCTCCACCTCGGAGCCTTCACCGCCACGATCATGACCGCAAACGTGTTTCTCATTATCATGCCCAACCAGCGGATCGTTGTCGCAGACCTTACGGCAGGCCGGACGCCGGATGCGAAATACGGGAAAATCGCAAAGCTGCGTTCGACCCATAACAACTACCTCACGCTGCCGGTCGTGTTCTTGATGCTCTCGAACCACTACCCACTTGCCTTTGCGACCGAATACAGCTGGATTATTGCCTCGCTTGTGTTTCTGATGGGTGTCACGATCCGCCATTATTTCAACACACGCCATGCAGGCAAAGGCAATCCGACTTGGACTTGGCTCGTAACGGCGATCATCTTCGTGATCATCGCTTGGCTCTCAACACGCTCAGCCTTCGAGGATTACGACACCGCGATGGCACGCCCCTTCACGGCCTATGAAGAACGCTTTACCAGCGCCGACGGCTTCGAGGATGCGCAAGACATCGTGCTTGGCCGCTGTTCCATGTGCCACGCCCGTGAACCCGTCTGGGAAGGCATTCACCGCGCACCCAAAGGCGTACTCTTAGAAACCACCGCAGACATCGCTCGCAACGCCCAAGCAATCTATGTTCAGGCCGGTATCACCCAAGCGATGCCACCCGCGAACGTTACATTTATTGAAGACGAGGACCGCGCGGCTCTTGTTCGGTGGTATAGAACAGCAACGCAAAAAGCCCTCTGAAGAGAGGGCTTTGCGCAACACTACAAGGAGTGATGGTGGCGGTGCAGGGACTCGAACCCCGGACACAAGGATTATGATTC
>JAYPUF010000124.1:0-6808 GCA_038133925.1 Marivivens sp.
GCATAACCTTGCCAAGGTTAGGGTCGGGCGTTCGAATCGCCTCGCCCGCTCCAATAAAAAACGGCGCCCATCGGGCGCCTTTTTTGTTTTTGCTTCAGCGTCGGCGCAACCACCATTCGAGAACGAACATCGTCGGCACCCAGCTTACCCAAGCGGTGACAGAGTAGGTTTCTTGGATCGTCATCCCGTCCAGCATCAAAAACGGCATTACAAGACGCAGCACAACAGCGGCAAAGGTCAGGCCTGCCGAACGGATCATCCATCGGCGATGTTCTGCAATTCGCTTTGACCGCGCCAACTGTACAGCACGCGCTGTAGCAAGGATCCAGAAATTTCCAAGCAATGCAAAACCAATCGCAGCGCCGAATGTCCCCTTAAATGCGGGGAGCATCACGATCGACGAAACACCTGCGATCAGGATCGAGAAAGCATAGATATAGCCCGGTAAACGGTGAAGTTGCGGGCGCTTCGCGCGTAGCCCCTTCCAAAATTGAAAAGGAACGAGGGCCAAAGCCAAAGGACCGAAAAAGATATGACGATAAAGCGATAGCGAAAGATTTTCGCGATAATGGGACATATGCTCCATGCCGAGCTCGAACGGGATCACGAACCAGCGCACAGAAGCCAAGGCAATGCCAATCGCTGAAACCCAAACAAACCCGATCCAGATACGCTTTGCTGTCATTGGACGGGCCTCCTCACACAAATTCCATTCTATTAAGTCCGCAACTTGGTGCACTTCATAGTCAGAACTGACCCAAAACGAAGTGCTACCCAAACGCCTCGCTTTTCGCCGCAAGCCCGTTCGTTCCATTACATTGACTTGGCCCGAAGCTCTTTGCGTCTTATAAGCCCCTCAATACTATGGACGAGGACCACATGCGTACGTCGAAAATCACCCGCGAGACTGCGGAAACATCGATCTCTGTCGAGCTCAACCTTGATGGAACCGGCACCTATGACAACCAAACAGGCGTCGGCTTTTTCGATCACATGTTGGACCAGCTTTCACGTCACTCGCTGATCGATATGACAATCCGCGCCAAGGGTGACTATCACATCGACGACCACCACACTGTTGAAGACACAGGCATTGCGATTGGTCAGGCTCTTGTCAAAGCACTTGGCGACAAAAAGGGCATCAATCGCTATGGTCACTTCGCCTTGGCGATGGATGATACTCAGGTACGCTGTGCGCTCGATTTGTCGGGACGCTCCTATCTTGTGTGGAACTGCCCCTTTACGGCCGAAAAGATTGGCACCTTTGATACCGAGCTCGTTCGTGAGTTCTTTCAGGCGATCAGCCTGCATGGCGGCATCACCCTCCACGTTGATCTCGTGCACGGCGTGAACAGCCACCACATCGCTGAGGCTGCCTTTAAAGCGCTTGCCAAAGCGTTGCGCATGGCTGTGGAAACGGACCCGCGCATGTCAAACGCCCTGCCCTCAACCAAAGGTGCCCTGTGACACTTACGGTTCTGGTAGACTACGACAGCGGCAACCTACACTCGGCCCAAAAGGCATTTGAACGAATGGCCCGCGAAAATGGTCACGGCACAGTTGTCGTGACCTCTGACGCGGATGTCGTTGCCAAAGCGGATCGCATCGTTCTACCAGGCGATGGCGCTTTCCCGTCATGCCGCAAAGCTCTCTACTCAGTCGATGGGGTTGCAGAGGCCATCATCGAAGCTGTCGAAAAGCGCGGCACTCCCTTTATGGGAATTTGCGTCGGCATGCAGATGCTTGCCACGGTTGGCCATGAATATGAAGAGACCCCCGGTTTTGGCTGGATTAGTGGCGAGATCACTCATATCGCGCCGAGCGACAAAACTCTCAAAGTGCCGCACATGGGCTGGAACGATCTCGTGATCGACCACTCACATGCCGTACTAGACGGCATCAAAACCGGCGATCACGCCTACTTTGTTCATTCGTATCACATGGTCGTCAAAGAGAGTGCCCAGCGGATCGCTTACGTCGACTACGCAGGTGATATCACCGCGATTGTGGGACGCGATAACATCATCGGCACCCAGTTCCACCCAGAGAAAAGTCAGGCAACTGGCCTTCGGATGATTTCAAACTTCTTGAACTGGAAGCCCTAAAGCAAAACACCCGCCAAATTGGCGGGTGTTTGTTTTCTTCAGGTCAATTTTACTGTCGCACCCAAGTCCCACCATTTCGGCACAGTCCAAGGACGCATCCCGAAACGGAGAGCTGGTCGCCATCGACGATGAGTTTGGATGCATAGGTCTTACCACTGTCGGGTGCATAGACCTTGCCCGAATAGCGCCCATTCCCATTGGGTACGGTGTCAAAGATAATCTCTTTGCCGATATTTTCAGACGCCATCACCGCGCCCGTTGAATCAAAAGCTTGGGTTAGAATGCCGCAAAAAGTCGTTCCACAAACTTTGACCTCGATAAGGCCGCTGTTGCCGTTGTTGTCCGGAACGGTCTTCCACATACCTTCAATTGGATCAGCTGCAAGAGCAGATCCCGCGGTCAGCAGAAAAGCGGCAATCGTTGTTGCAATAAATTTCATGTATTCCTCCCTTTTAAGGCAGATTTCCCGAGAGAAATGATTCTACGCAAGCATTACCTTGGGTCGCCGCCAGTCGTTGCATTCTATGCTCTGACATGCATAACGGCGACAAGCAAAGAAAAGGTAAGCAAATGATCCTTTATCCCGCCATTGACCTTAAAGACGGCAATGCCGTCCGCCTCTACAAAGGCGACATGGAGCAGGCTACTG
Source organism: Marivivens sp. (assembly GCA_038133925.1). Lineage (GTDB taxonomy): Bacteria > Pseudomonadota > Alphaproteobacteria > Rhodobacterales > Rhodobacteraceae > Marivivens. Next base: position 2,755 of record JAYPUF010000124.1, read on the forward strand.
TATTCAACGAAGACCCTGCGGCTCAGGCACGCGCCTTTGTCGAAGCTGGCTGTGAGTGGCTCCACCTCGTTGACCTCAACGGCGCTTTCGCCGGCGAGCCCGTGAATGCAGCGCCCGTAGAAGCCATTCTTCGCGAATGCAAAGTGCCCGCCCAGCTTGGCGGTGGTATCCGCGATCTGGCCACAATTGAACGCTGGCTTTCAAAAGGCCTGAGCCGAGTGATCCTTGGCACAATTGCTGTCGAGAATCCCGATCTCGTGCGCCAAGCAGCCTGCGAGTTCGAAGGTCATGTCGCTGTTGGCATCGACGCCCGTAATGGCCGCGTCGCCACCAAGGGCTGGGCAGAAGAAACCAACGTCATGGTCACGGATCTTGCTAAGTCGTTCGAAGATGCAGGGGTCGCCGCAATCATCTACACCGACATCAACCGTGATGGCGCGATGCAGGGTCCAAATGTAGAGTCTACGGCTGATCTCGCCCGGGCAGTCTCGATCCCTGTTATTGCTTCGGGTGGCGTTTCCTCGCTCGAGGACCTGCGCAACCTCAAGAATTGCGGCGCACCCCTTAACGGCGCAATCTCTGGCCGCGCACTCTATGACGGGGCGATTGACCTTGCCGAAGCTCTCGCTGTTCTAAAGGCGTGAAGCGTCTCGTTTATATAATTCTAGCAATCGGGATCTCCCTCTGCGTTCTCCCGATTTTCTTTATTATATGGGCGGGCAATTTTGCTCAGAGACATGGATGCCGGCTCGACGAAGCTGGCATCTATCCTTGCATCGTGGATGGGACCGATTGGGGAAGCACGCTGGCAGCTGCCTCTTTGTTGGGATGGATTTTGATCCTGACCTTGCCAATTGCCGGTATCCTCTCAGCTGTCTTCCTCGTAATTTTCGCAGTCGATCTGTTCCTGCGTTGGCGCCGTAGCTAGCGTTGCATCATGCGGCCCACCGCACTATGAAAAACCAAGTGACCAAAGAAGGCACACGCAATGCTCAAAACCCGCATCATCCCCTGCTTAGACGTAGCCGATGGCCGCGTTGTCAAAGGCGTCAACTTTGTGGATCTGATTGACGCAGGCGATCCGGTGGAAGCTGCCAAAGCCTATGACGCAGCGGGTGCGGACGAACTTTGCTTTCTCGACATTCATGCAACCCATGAAAACCGCGGTACGATGTTTGATCTCGTAACCCGAACTGCGGAAGCTTGCTTTATGCCTCTTACCGTCGGTGGCGGCGTGCGCACACATGAAGACGTACGCGCCCTGCTGCTCGCAGGCGCCGACAAAGTGAGTTTCAATTCCGCCGCTGTGGCCGACCCTGATGTGCTTACCGACGCTGCCTTGCGCTTCGGCTCGCAATGCATTGTCTGCGCCATCGATGCCAAGACCGTTGAACCGGGCCGTTGGGAAATCTTCACACACGGTGGCCGCAAGCCAACAGGGATTGATGCAGTGGAATTCGCAATCAAAGCACAAGAAAAGGGCGCAGGCGAAATCCTCCTCACCTCAATGGATCGCGATGGCACCAAGGCTGGCTTCAACCTGCCGCTCACCAAGGCCATTAGCGATGCTGTCAACATTCCCGTTATCGCCTCGGGCGGCGTGGGCAACCTAGATCACTTGGTCGAAGGCGTAACCAATGGTGGCGCTTCTGCTGTGCTAGCAGCCTCCATCTTCCACTTTGGCACCTACACCATCGGCGAAGCCAAGGCCCATATGGCCGCCGCCGGCATCCCAGTGAGGCTCTAATGTCGCTCTACGACCTAGACAAAACCATCCAGTCCCGCAAATCCGCCGACCCTGAAAGCTCTTGGACGGCGAAACTTTTCGCCAAAGGGCCCGAAAAATGCGCCGAGAAATTCGGTGAAGAAGCGATAGAGGCCATCATCGAAGCGGTAAAAGGTGACAAAGAGAAGCTTATTAGCGAAGCCGCCGACAGCCTCTATCACTTGCTGGTCATGTGCGCCGCGCGCGATGTCACCCTTACGGATATCGAGGCCGAACTAGATCGCCGCACAACCCAATCAGGTATCGCTGAAAAAGCATCCCGAACCTGACTTGCCTTTGTGCAAGCAAATATCCCGGGGTGAATGCGCCAACGGCGCAGAGGGGCGGCGCCCCTCCCCCTTCACAATCCAAGACGCGGAATTTCGATCTTTGGGCAATGGTTCTGGACTGTTTTCACACCGCGTGTTTCAGCCTTTGCAAGCGCATCATCGTTTATCACGCCAATCTGGAGCCAAATCGATTTTAGGTCTGGCCAGCGCGCTAGGGCTGCATCAACGATTTCAGGAACCGCTTCGGACGCTCTGAAAACGTCCACCATATCAACAGCATGTGGAATATCATCAAAGGTTGCATAGATCGGCTCACCCCCAAACGATTGTCCCGCAAGCCCCGGGTTCACTGCAATCACACGATATCCCTTATGCAACAGATACTGCGCGACGCCATGAGATGGCCGCGCAGGATTAGCCGAAAAGCCAACCAAAGCGACGGTCTTAGCCTCGGTGAGTACTTCGCGCAAATAAGCGTCAGAATATGCCATCTCGACCTCCTAAAAAAGCGCTCGGGACAATGCCCGAGCGCAAGGTATGGAACGAGGGACAGTAGGTAAACAGTGGGAGTTCCAATCCACTGCATATCAGACATCTATGCTGGACTTTCTGATACACCAGACCCTCTCAGCAATTCGTGAACAGTCCCTTAAGTTTGCGAGGCAAAGGTTCAATCGAAAATATCTTCGATGAAATCAAATATCCCCTTTACCGCTTTCTTCGACTTCGATTTCTTTTTCTTTTTCGATTTGCCCTCGAAAAAACGCTCGGCCAAATCTACTAAGTCCAATTCTTGGGACTTTTGGTCTTTTGTAGGCACCATTTGTGTCTGGGCTTGAGCAGCTTCAATTTTACTTAGCGGCGCACCGCAAGAGGAACAGACAAGCTCATGCCTCTCACCACCCGACACCTCTAGCGCGGCACGAGTGCCGCAATAACAACAGGTTGCGATGCGTGTATTTGGCATGAAGCCTCCGGTCTAGCGTCCTTTACTTGCATATAGGGCGACTGCCGCCGCGTTGGAGACGTTAAGGGAGCCAAATCCGCCCGCTGCGTCGATTTTTACAAGCTGATCACAGGTTTCTTTTGTTTTGTCGCGCAATCCAGGCCCTTCAGCCCCCATCACAAGAGCAACAGGACGATCGAATCTGTCCTTAAGAGCCTCTTCGATGGTGGCATCTGCTTCGCCATCAAGGCCCAAAATGATGAACCCAAGCTCTTTTAGTTCAATCATGGCGTCTGCGAGATTACGAATTCGGACATAGGGCTGACGTTCGAGCGCACCGCTTGCTGTTTTTGCCAGCGCGCCTGTTTCAGGGGCCGAATGACGCTGAACCCCGACTACGGCGCGGGCACCAAAAACTTCTGCGGAACGGAGAATCGCACCAACATTGTGCGGATCAGTTACGCGGTCGAGCATCACGATACGCTGCGGCATTGGACCGTCAGCAAGAGCGATATCCTTGAGCGACCCCCAATCAAGTGGCTTCACCTCAAGGGCCGCCCCTTGATGCACCGAATCTTCGGGAACCGGAGCCGCGAACTTTCGTGGATCCGAAATTTCAGCGGCCATGCCAGATTCGGCAATCGCATCAGCAAGTTTTGCTTGAGCATTAACCGTCACAACAAGGCGCAACTTCTTGCGCGCAGGGTTCAAAAGCGCATCCCGCACGGCATGCAAACCGAAGAGCCAAACAGTTTCCTGCTCTGCTGCACGCTTGCTTTGTTCCTTTTCGATAACCCACTTTGGCTTTTTCATAGCTCTCTCCGCTTTGACATTCTCTCAATGCGCCGAGCAGCATTACAGTGCAAGTCACAAGCAGATGCAAAAGATTAGGATTTTCCTGTTGACGACCTTCGCTGCCGCGCATATTCACCCCCTCGCAAACAGAGCAATGCACTGTTTCGGGCGACGAGCTGCAAGGTGCGGCAGCGGACTGTAACTCCGCCGGGGAGACCCATGCCTGGTTCGATTCCAGGGTCGCCCACCATCTCTTCT
>JAYPUF010000125.1:0-6808 GCA_038133925.1 Marivivens sp.
TAAGGTTTACTGCCGAGGAAATCTGGCTTCTTACTGCTTTGATGGGCATTTCAATACCGGCCATTGCGATCATGTTTTCAAGGCGGGACACACCGTCACGAGCAGAGTTCGCGTGAATGGTGGTCATGGAGCCATCGTGACCAGTGTTCATGGCCTGAAGCATGTCGATCACTTCTTCGCCGCGGGTTTCGCCCACGATGATCCGGTCAGGTCGCATACGAAGTGCGTTGCGCAGACAGTCGCGCTGGGTCACTGCCCCTTTGCCTTCGACGTTTGGAGGACGGGATTCCATTCGGCCCACGTGCGTCTGCTGAAGTTGAAGTTCGGCGGTGTCTTCGATCGTCAGGATGCGTTCGCTGTCGTCGATGAAGGACGAAAGCGCGTTGAGCGTAGTTGTTTTACCAGAGCCCGTACCGCCGGAAACGATGACGTTCAATCTGGTCGCGACAGCGGCCTGAAGATAGGCGGCCATCTCCTCGGTAAAGGCCCCGAACTTGACGAGGTCGTCAATCGCCAGCTTTTCCTTTTTGAACTTACGAATGGAAACGAGGGAGCCATCAATTGCGATTGGGCCAACCATCGCGTTGAAGCGCGAACCGTCGGCAAGACGGGCGTCAACATATGGGTTCGATTCATCGACCCGGCGGCCAACGGCCGAAACGATTTTATCGATGATCCGAAGAAGGTGCTTTTCGTCTTTGAAGGTTACGTCAGTGAGTTGGAGCTTACCTGCGCGTTCCACAAAGATTTGCTGAGGACCGTTCACGAGAATATCGTTCACGGTATCGTCTTTAAGAAGCGTCTCTAGTGGGCCAAGTCCAGTCACCTCGTCGAAGAGATCTTGGTTCAGCGCCAAACGCTCTTCGCGGTTCAGCACCATCCCAAGTTCTTCAAGCGTCTCTCCAGAGATTGCCGTGATTTCTGTCTTGAGATCGTTTTCGGTCGCGGTCTCAAGAGCAGCAAGGTTCAAGTTTTCAAGGAGCGCTTTATGCACTTGAAGCTTGATGTCTTGGAGACGTTCTTTGCGCTTCTTATCCTTGTCAGCGGCAACAGGAGCCGCCGCCTTCTCAGGCTGTGGTTTGCGAAAACTCCGAACTTCGTTCTGTTCTAAAGCAACTTGGCTCGATGGCGCTGTGGCACTGGCCTGCGCGCCGCGCGCAGTTTGAAGTTTGTGGATGGCGGCAGAAGCCGAGGAAGGAGCTTTGCCGGATGCGCTCTTCTTATATTTAGAAAACATCTGCTAACCTCTTACTTTCTCTTTTTCTTTTTCGACGAAACGGTGGCCTCGCCGACGTTCACTTCGTGGATCGATTTCGCAAGTTTGGCGATTTCTTTGCGAAGGGCGTTCTTAGGCGCCGCGCTTGCAAGAGGCTGGCCGTGATCGTTGGCCTGCATGATTTGCTTGCCTCCATCGGGGAAGGTCACGTCAATTGAAATGCCAAGGCTGTCTGCGAGCCGCTTGATACGCGCTTTGCCGTTGAGATCGGTGAAACCTGGCGCTCGGTTCAAGATGAAGCGCAACTTGTCGAAGGGGAGATCTTCGGATTGGAGCGCGCGTTTGAGCCGAAGAGTGTTCTGTGCAGAACGCATGTCTATCTCAAGCAAGGCAAGATAAACGTGGGCGTGCTCTAGAATTGTCTGTGTCCATTCGACAAGCGTCGTAGGCATATCCACGACAACGTAATCAAAGTTAGCTTGCGCAATTTCGAGCAAACGTTCTACATCTGGCGGCCCCATGATGTCCAAAGGCATGATGTCAGGTGGCGAGGTTAGGACATAAAGTTTGTCATTCACGCTCAAAGTTGCCTGCATAAACGCTTCTTCGTCCGCGGCCTCTGTATCGGTGATGAGCTCCATCACCGCCTCACGTCGGTCAACGTCAAGGTAGGTCCCGACCGATCCGTATTGAAGATCAAAATCGATCAGAAGCACGCGCGGGGCTTCTTCTTGATCAATGGTTGAAAGTTCATACGCCAAATTGCAGGCAAAGGTCGTTGAGCCCGTGCCACCCGCCATACCTTGGACTGGGATTATCACGCCAGAGCGGTCGTTCTTTGCTTTAAGGTTATGATCGTTTCGCGAAGGTGTCGGCTCTGGTTCTGTCGGCTCGGCGGTAACGCGTTCGATGGCTTGGGCAAGCTCGCCGTCGGGAAGAGGGTAGGGCACAAACTCATCGCCGCCGGCCTTAAGCAATTTGTGAATTGCGCTGGGCGAGACGTCTTCGGTCACCAGAATAATGCGAATGTCACGGGCCTTGGCCTCGGTGATCAACTTGATCACGCTTTCAAGCTCGGCTTCGTCCTCCGCATCCAAGGCGATTGCAAGGAATTGGAGCGATTCGGCTTCGGGTTGTTCAAGGAACAGCATGCAGTCGCTGAAACCTAGGTCACCCCATTGTTCACCCATGGCTTTTTCCATGTCTTCGATCAACAGATCAAAAAGCTGGACGTCTCTGCTCACCGTGCAGGCCAAGATGGGCTGCGGTTCGGGTTGCAATAGCGCTGGACTACTCATTTCGCCTTCTTCCTCAAATTCCATGGGGTTCCCCCCAAGCGCCAAGACGGAATCATCCGTGCGAGGCTATTCTTTGAGTTACAAGATCGCGTCCAATCGTGACCTAAATGCGGCCAAAAGGATATAATTGTGCGGAATTTAATGACGATCAGTGCGGCGCGTAGAGTATTGTCTAACGCGCCGCGATGATCTTATTCGCCTGCAGACGTCAGGTTCGAGGCCGATAATGTTGGTGCGACGGCTGCGCTTGCGACGTAATCACGGAAGATGATTTCAGCGTATTTGCCATTCATCACAATCGGATTTGAGTTCACAAACCCTGTAACTTCGGTCACGGTACGGCGGTTTGCACGCTCTCGACCTTCGGTGACAATAAGTGGCTGCGTTTCGCCATAGCTTACAACTGCTTCGAGACGTGAACGCTGAATGCCTTGGGTCTGAAGGTAAAGCACTGCTGCTTCGGCGCGGCGAAGGCCAAGTGTACGGTTGTATCCCGAAGAGCCAACAAGGTCAGTGTGGCCAAAGACTTTAAAGCGCACTTCCGGGAATTGACGCATGAAATCCGCTTGAGCACGGAGCGTTGCACGTGCGTCTTCGTCAAGAACGTATGAGTTGAAGGCGAAGTTAATCGTTGTTGGAACTTGTGCAACAAAACGGTTGTTCAGGTTGACGGCATAGGCGGCCGCGCCCGTCATGACCAGCGTATTCTGCATCGTCGAGTTGCCGAAGTCGGCACCGTTATCAATCAGGCCTGCTTCACGATAGATAGAGTTATAGCCCGCCTCAGTGTTGCAACCGGCCAAAAGGCTAACGAGCGAAACGAGCGTTAGGGAGCGGATGAGCATTGTCAGTCTCCCTTAGTCCAGAACATAGCCATAGGAACCGCTGAAATCCTGCTTGGCAACTTCGCCAGCTGCACCGCTTGTCGGGGTACTACCCGTGATCTTGCCAAAGAGGAACAGGTCCTTTTCGGAAGGAATAGCAACGCGGTCAGTCGGAAGTGCGAGAGCCTCGCCGCGGGTCGGCGTCACAAGGTGCGGCGTGACAATGATCACAAGTTCGGTTTGGGCGCGTTCATATGATGCGCTGCGGAAAAGTGCTCCGAGAACTGGAATGTCGCCAAGCCACGGAACCTGACCGTTCAGATCGCGGAAGTCATCCGACAAAAGTCCAGCAATTGCAAAGCTTTCGCCGTCGCGCATTTCTACTGTAGTCGAAGTCTCGTTGCGCTTGAACGCGTCGATGTTCAGACCTTCAAGGATAATGCCGTTGCTCGGATCAATCGAAGAAACAGCTGCATTAAGTTCGAGATTGATGATGTCTTGATCAACAACACGAGGGATGAAGTTCAGCTCGATACCGAAAGGCTTGTATTGAATGGTCAGACGGCCCGTGCTGTCGCGAATTGGAACGGGATATTCGCCACCAGCAAGGAAGTTTGCTTCTTGTCCCGACAGGGCAGTTAGGTTCGGTTCTGCTAGAGTTCTAACGACGCCGCGCGCCTCAAGGGCTTCGAGCAAGATGCCAAGCTCAAGACCGCCAGCATTGAATCCAAAGAGGAATGCGCCGTTCTTGTCGCCTGCACCCGTGTAACCAGCGGAAAGGGCGTCTGTGATATTGTTTGCGGATTGGGTCGAGTTCGTGCCGCCAAAAACACCAAGGTTGTTGTTAAGGGCTGATCCCGCAACCGAGAGAGAAGACGAAAGGGACTTGGAAACCGAACGTTCCATTTCAGCGAAGCGTACCTTCAGCATGACTTGCTGCGTGCCGCCGACACTCATTAGGTTTGAGACGCGCTCGGGGGCGTAGCGTTGAGCGAGTTCAAGCGCGCGGTCAAGGCGCGCGGCGCTGCTCACGGTGCCCGACAGAACAATACCATCATTTGCTGTTCGTACCTCGATCTTCTCACCTGGGAGAATTTGTTCGAGACGTTCTTTGAATTCGGCAATGTCTGGCGTGACGTGGACTTCCACGTTTGTAATCAAGCGGCCGTCGGCACCCAAAAGCGTGAGGGTTGTGCGGCCAGGCTCTTTGCCCAGAACATAGATTGTCCTGTCCGATAGCGAGGAAATATCCGCAATTCCAGGGTTCGCAATAGAGAGTTCAGCAAAAGATGTGTCACTTTCCACAACGACAGCACGGTTCATCGGCACCTGAAGGGCCGAGGACGGTGCGCCACGCATCACTTGAAGCGTCTCTGCCATTGGCATTGACGGTATACTGGTCATCGCAAGCGAGAGCCCGAAAAGCGCCGCTTTGATGAAAGATCGTTGTGTCATGTGACCTGCCTCTTGATCACGCCCAATGCGGGATTTTACCCGTCGTTTGATCCACACTGCGCGGAAAACTTATTTTTTGCAAGAATCAATGGCATAGTGATGAACGTTTATGTTGAAATTTCGCAACAAAAACGAGAATACGCGCCAAAATTGGCGCGTATTGGGTGAGTTTCGGTTCCGATTATTTCGGGCAGGGGATCTCGATTTGCACTTTTTCGACGCCACGTCCGTTCGTAATGGTACAAATTTTTTCTTCAACTTGTGCCACTTCGGGCGCAGCTTCTTGGACACCCAGAAGGCTCTTCTGATCGACTTCAATTGCTTCGGCAACGGTATCATCGTTCATGCCAACGAGTGCGAGAGTAAGGCGCCCACTGCTCTGCGCTTGAGTTAGTGTCGCGCCCTGACTTTGGTTTACCGCCACTGTCACGGTGTTTGCGACAATCGCAACTGAGCTATTCGTAGCCGTGTCCTGATCTACAGCGATAATCGGGATATTCGTCGCAATGAGACGTGTGACTTCGCTATAGCCACCCATACCGCCATTCGTTGGGTTCTGGCCCGTCCAATAGACGTCTACATTATCGCCCGGGCGCAAGAATCCAGAGACACCGGAGGTTGCGTCCACATTAATTGCGAAGGCGCGAATGCCTTTTCCAAGCCGCGATGCCAGACCTGCATCTTCGCCCGGCTCGGTGACCTTTGACGCAAGAACGGGTTCCATCGCGTCCATTTGCCTAAGCACGATCCGAGGTTGTTCATCCTCAGGAAATAGTTCGTCAGCGGTCAAAAAGACCCCCTCGGGCAGAAATGGCTCGGCATAACGAATATACGAGACATCTTCTTTCGTGAGAATTTCGCCATAGTTGATCGTGCGGTTCATCGCGATTAACTCGACCGTCGGAACTGCTTGTTCCGCAACCGCGCGCTGCTCGGCGAGGGCGACGGCTTGCTGATCAAAGTAGCCCTTGACCATGTAAACTGCGAAGCCGGCCAATCCTAGGCCGACGACGAGGACGAGTCCGAATACTGCTCGCATTTCGTTGTCCTTTCGGTTGTTGCACAATTCCGCCCTTTAGGGTGGAGTTCTTCATGTTTGGTTAGACCATCTGATTGTGGCCGCATTATGTGCAACTTTGGGACTATCTGTGAAAAATGCCCAAATCGTTTCAAATTCGTAAACGTATTTTTTGGAGCGAAATAACTAAAAAAGGCCGCCAGGGCGACCTTTTTGGGTTTGGTTTATTGTTCAGCCATCTTGGCTGCGACTGTCGTTCCGACATCTTTCGTCGCGGTCGTCGTGTTTCCCAAGAACGATACACATAGTCCCACGAGAAGCGCTGTTATGACGACCCATTCTACGGTGATGGCGCCGGACTCTTCTTTCTGAAAATTTCGGAAAAATTCTTTCACCTGACCAACCCAATCGAGTAAATGAGAGGCACGGCGGGGGAGTAGACTGCCCCGCCGCGTCCTTGACGTCCGATGTCTAGGTTTAGTTGAGCTTGTAGCTTGCAACTTTATTCGAAACGGAGGTGGCGGTACCTTCTGCTTCGGTTTTGACAGCGCCAATCACTGCGACCCCAAGGCCTACGAGAGTGGCGGTCAGAACAACCCAGTCAACAGTCACAGCACCGGTTTCGTCAGACTTAAACGATTTGAAGAAGTTTTTCATTTCTGCGGTCCTGTGAACTTGATTTTATTACTCGAGCTTGGAAGCCGAAACTTTGGTAGCGATCGAGGTACCAACAGTTTCAGTTTGGGTCTTTACGCCGCCGACTACGGCAACACCGATACCAACGAGAGCAGCGGTCAGAACAACCCAGTCAACAGTCACGGCACCGTCTTCGTCGTTGCGGAAGTTTTTGATGAAGTTAAGCATGATAATAATCCTTAATTAGAGTGTTTGAATTAGTTGAGTTTGGAAGCCGAAACTTTGGTAGCGATCGAGGTACCAACAGTTTCAGTTTGGGTCTTTACGCCGCCGACTACGGCAACACCGATACCAACGAGAG
>JAYPUF010000126.1:0-6724 GCA_038133925.1 Marivivens sp.
CCGCCCATCGCTTTGTAGAGTGCGGCAGGAATGTTGCGAACGCGGAAGATGAAGCTCGTCATCATGCCGAATTTGCCACGACGGTTCAGATCGAGATCGCGCGACATTATCAAGAATCGCGTCGTATTGCGGTCGTGATCCTCAATGTGGCGCGCAAGGACTTTGAGACCGTAGATCTCGGCGGCGAGCTCGCTTGCGAGAGCAGCATGTGCCGGATCATTGCCTTCGGCTACTTCGCGTGCGGCGCGGGCATTATCGCTGCTGACGACGCCGCGGATGTTGTGCTCGCGCAGGAAGCCCGCGCATTGCGGGAGAATCACTGGATGGCCATGGGCGGTGGTCACGTCGGCTACTGTGGCATCTTTGGTGCCAAGAAGGTTCACATGAACGCGGACGAAGGCTTCATCGACAATATGCAGCCCGCTCTTGGGAAGAAGGGAGTGGACATCCGCGACACGCCCGTAGGTCGAGTTCTCGACGGCGACCATACCGAGCTCTGCATCACCTTTGCGCACTGCCTCCATGGTCTCTTCAAAGGTGTCACAGGGTAGTGGTTCGTGGTTCGGACGTGTCTCGACACATGCTTGGTGACCATAGGCGCCAAGCTCTCCTTGGAATGCGATACGGGCGGTCATTTCGATTTTCCTGTCCATAAACTCGTAAAATGGGCAATAAGTCGCGGTAAGACTGCTTGCAAGACCTAGCAGTAAGCGGATACATAGCCGCAAAATTGCGAACGGAATGGAACGCGACATGTTCGACACTATGACGATGACCAAAATTCTCGGCGGCTTCTGTGGCGCTTTTCTGGTCTTTCTTCTTGGCGGCTGGGCTGCCGAAACCATTTATTTCGGCGGTGGTGCCCACGGCGAGGAACACGCCCAAGGTTATGCGATCGAAGTTGAAGGTGGCGAAGGCGGCGATGCAGCTGCGGACGCAGGCCCTTCGTTTGAAGAAGTTTTCGCTTCGGCTGATGCTGCTGCAGGTGAAAAGGTGTTCAAGAAGTGCGCTTCGTGCCACTCGCTTGAAAACGGCGACAACCGCACTGGTCCTTATTTGAGCGGAGTTGTTGGTCGCGCAGTTGGTACAGCCGATGGTTATGCTTACTCGGGCGCGCTTGTTGCTGTTGCACAAGTTTGGGACGCAGAGCACCTCAACGGCTTCCTCGAAGCTCCGAAGAAATATGCCCCCGGCACCGCCATGGGCTTCTCGGGTCTCCCGAAGGTCGAAGATCGTGCGAATCTGATCGCTTATCTCGCTACGATCGGCGGCTAAGTCTTTCGACAGAATCATTCAAAGGCCGTCCTTCGGGGCGGCCTTTTGTTTTGCGCGATCACGTAAACTCAACTTGCAAGTCCAGAGGCGCGGCCTAAGCTGTTAGGTAGCCAATACACGCTTGCCAGGAGGAAAGTCATGACCCCGCAAAAGAAAAGTGCTTCCCGCGCTGTCGCAAAAACAGCCACGTTGCCGAATTGGCTCTTGATGGGGGGCGTGATCTTTGTGGGAGCCGCGACACTTGCTGGCCAAGCTTTTGCTGAAAGTCATGAGGAGCTTATTGTCAGCCATGGTATCTCTACTTTTGGCAGCCTTAAGTACCCCGCAGATTTCCAGCATCTCGATTACGTAAACCCCGAAGCGCCCAAGGGCGGGGAAATGTCGACTTGGATGATGGGCACCTTCGACACTATGAACCCCTATGCGACGCAAGAGGGAACGCCAGGCGCGCTCGCGAGCATCGCGACCGAGCGTATTTTTGGGGCGACCGCTGACGAGGTGGGTTCGTCATATTGCTATCTTTGCACAACAATTGAATATCCAGAGAGCAAAGATTGGGTCATCTTTAATCTTCGCGATGATGTGACCTTCTCGGACGGTGTTCCGATGACAGCGGATGACATTGTCTTTAGCCACAACCTTTTGATTGAGCAGGGCACGCGTTCGTTTGCGACGGCGGTCTCGCAAATGATCACCAATGTCGAAGCGCTCGACCCGCACCGCGTGAAGTTCACGTTTGCTGATGGTATCCCGCGCACGGGTCTGATCGAACAAGCGGGCGCAACGCCTGCTTTCCCGAAGCATTGGTACGAGGAAACGGGTGCGCGTCTGGATGAGGCCCGTTTTGAGGTCGCACCGGGGACCGGCGCCTATATGCTCGACGCATATAAGATCAACGAAGAGATTACCTATAAGCGTAACCCCAACTTCTGGGGCGCAGATCACCCGCTGAACGTCGGTCAGAACAACTTTGACGGCTACCGTGTTGAATATTTCGCAGACACCACTGCAGCGTTTGAGGGGTTCAAGGCCGGTGCTTTTGGGTTCCGTCAGGAAAATTCGTCGCTTAACTGGGCGACGGCGTACGATTTCCCAGCTCTTGATAAGGGATGGGTTAAGAAAGAGACCTTATCGAATGGCAGCCTTCCGGGTGCGTACGGTTTCCTCTTTAACCTCTCGAACCCCAAGTTTGACGACCTCCGTGTCCGTCAGGCGATTGCTCTGATGTATAACTTCACTTGGACCAACGATAACCTGCAATACGGCCTCTTTAGCCAGCGCGAAAGCTTCTGGCAGAATTCTGATATGCAGGCCAAGGGCAAACCCGAGGGGCTTGAGCTTGAGTATCTGGAGCGCGTGAAAGACCTGATAGATCCAGCAATTCTCACCGAAGAGGTGACGATGCCGCATGCTTCGGGAGAACGTCAGCTTGATCGCGCCAACTTGCGTAAAGCGCTTGCACTCATGGAAGAAGCGGGTTGGACCGCTGGCGCAGATGGAATGCTTGTCAACGATAAAGGCGAGACGTTTAAGCTCGAGCTTCTGGGGTATTCGCCCACGTTTGATCGGATCATGCTCCCCTATGTTGAGAACCTCAAAGCACTCGGGATTGATGCTGTTTGGAACCGTATCGATACGGCACAGTATACGGAACGTACGAACAACGGTGATTTCGACATGACCTATGACGGCTATCGCAACGCGCTCGAAGAGGGCGATGGGCTTGGCCAACGCTATGGTACTTCGGGTGTTGGTGATGTCTTTAACCCCGCTCGCTATGCGACGCCGGCGTCAGATGCCTTGATTGAAATTGTAAAGGCCGCAACCACACGTGAAGAAATGGCGGCAGGTGTGCGTGCGTTGGACCGCGTGATGCGCAAAGATCTCTTTGTGGTTCCTGCTTGGTATCTCGCAAACTATTGGGTCGCATACTATGACATGTACGAGCACCCTGAAGAACTGCCGCCATACGATCTGGGATATATGTCTTTCTGGTGGTATAATGCCGAAAAAGGCGAGGCTCTGCGACAAGCAGGCGCCTTCCAATAAGGCAGCAGCAGGCGGCTCATGGGCGCATATATCTTTCGACGATTACTTCTCGTGATCCCGACTTTGTTCGGGATCATGGTTATCAACTTTGCCCTGACCCAGTTCATGCCCGGTGGCCCGATCGAACAGATCATCGCCGAGATGGAAGGCAACGGAGACGTGTTTCAGTCCATTTCGGGCGGACATGCCGACGTTGATATTCAAGCGACCGAAGTAGAGCTCCAAGGCACATACCGTGGTGCAACAGGGCTAGATCCTGCGTTTATTGCCGAGCTGGAAAAGAAGTTCGGCTTTGATAAGCCGCCTTTGGAACGCTTTGTCGATATGATGTGGAATTACATCCAGTTCGACTTTGGGGAGAGCTGGTTCCGCAAGATCACCGTGGTTGATCTGGTGCTCGAAAAGATGCCCGTGTCGATCACTCTGGGACTATGGTCTACGCTGATCGCTTATATTGTCTCGATTCCTCTGGGTATTCGCAAGGCCGTTACCGATGGCTCGTCCTTTGACACTTGGACGAGCGGTATAATCATCGTGGCCTATGCGATCCCCGGGTTCCTTTTTGCGATCCTGCTGATCGTGCTTTTCGCTTCAAATAACTGCTTCGAGCTGCCTTATCTCAAGGATTGGTTCCCGTCTTTGCGCGACTATAACCCGACTTGCCACAAGCTTTTCCCATTGCGGGGTCTTACGAGTGATAACTTTGATCAGCTGTCGCTTTGGGGGCAGATCAAGGATTACGCTTGGCACATTACGCTCCCCGTTGTCGCTTCGACGATTTCAGCTTTTGCAACCTTGACGATGCTGACTAAGAACAGCTTTCTCGACGAGATTAAGAAGCAATACGTCATGACCGCGCGGGCCAAGGGCCTTTCGGAGCGCAAGGTGCTTTACGGTCACGTATTCCGAAATGCGATGCTCATCGTTATCTCGGGCTTTCCTGCGCTGTTTATCTCGGTCTTCTTCGGTGGCTCGCTCATTATCGAAACACTGTTTAGCCTCGATGGGCTCGGACGGCTCGGGTATGAGGCGACGCTCCAACGAGATTATCCAGTTGTGTTTGGGACCCTCTTTGCATTTTCGCTGATGGGGCTTGTTGTCGGGATTATTACCGACATCACCTATATCTTTATCGATCCTCGGATCGACTTTGAGAGCAGGGGGTAAGTCATGAAGCTTTCCCCCCTTAACCAGCGCCGCTGGAGAAATTTCCGCAATAACCGGCGTGCCTATTGGTCGCTCATTATCATGGTCGTTCTTTTCGGCCTGAGCCTATTTGCGGAATTCATCGCCAACGATAAGCCAATACTGGTTAAATACCGCGATGAATATCGCATGCCTGTGTTCAGCTTTTACTCCGAGCGGGATTACAACGGGGATTTCCCGACCGAGGCAATCTATAGCTCGCCCGAGGTGCGCTGTCTTATTGTGACGGGTGGGATCGATCGCTGCTTTGACGAGCCTGAAGATTTGGTCGAAGCGGTTGCAAATGGTGAGACGTTGCAGGACGACGGTTTCCAAGCCGGTTGGATGCTCTGGCCAGTAATCCCTTATTCTTACGACACGATTGTGGACGTCAAAGGCGTGGCCCCTGCGCCACCGAGTTCGACGAACTGGATTGGGACGGACGACACGAAGCGAGACGTTGTCGCGCGGGTGATTTACGGGTTCCGCCTATCTATCCTATTTGCGCTTCTTGTCGTGTCAATTTCCTCTGTTATTGGGATCATCGCGGGCGCGGTGCAAGGGTATTTCGGCGGAATGGTCGATCTCTTGTTCCAGCGGGCGATCGAGATTTTTTCGCGGACACCGTCACTCTATATCATGATTATTCTGACCGCGATCTTGGGCAAAAGCTTTTGGCTTTTGGTGTTCTTGACTGTGCTCTTTGGCTGGCCTGCGCTGGTTGATGTGGTTCGTGCGGAATTCCTTCGGGCGAGGAACTTCGAATATGTGCGTGCCGCCCGTGCGCTTGGTGTGAGTGATCGTGTGATCATGTTCCGACATGTGCTCCCGAATGCGACAGTGGCGACTGTGACGATGCTCCCATTCCTTGTAACAGGCGCGATTGCGACACTTGCCAGCCTCGATTTCCTTGGCTTCGGTTTGCCGTCCTCGGCGCCCTCACTCGGGGACCTAACGCTTCAAGCCAAGCGTAACCTGCAAGCGCCTTGGCTCGGGATTACGGCTTTTTTGACCTTTGCGACGATGCTGTCGCTTCTCGTGTTCATCTTTGAAGGCGTGCGCGATGCTTTTGATCCACGAAAGACCTTCTCATGACCCGATTGCTTGATGTCAGAGACCTTGCGGTGGCCTTCCGTCAAGACGGACAAGATATGGCTGCTGTTAAGGGCGTGAGTTTCCACGTGGACAAGGGCGAAACGGTTGCTTTGGTCGGGGAAAGCGGATCGGGCAAATCTGTGACGGCGCTCTCAACCGTGTCTTTGCTTGGTGACAATGCGACTGTGCGCGGATCGATCACCTATAACGGAGCCGAGATGGTCGGCGCGTCTCCGAAAGAACTTCGCCGTGTTCGGGGCAACGATATCAGCTTTATCTTCCAAGAACCGATGACGTCGCTCAACCCTCTCCACACCATCGAAAAGCAGTTGCGTGAATCTCTGGAACTCCATCAAGGGATTTCGGGGACAGAGGCTCGGGCAAAGATTATTTCGCTGTTGGATCGCGTCGGTATCCGCGATGCAGAAGCGCGTTTGGGCTCGTTCCCGCATCAGCTTTCGGGTGGTCAGCGTCAGCGTGTCATGATCGCAATGGCGCTTGCCAATGGGCCTGAGCTACTTGTTGCGGACGAGCCGACGACTGCGCTTGATGTCACCATACAGGCGCAAATCCTCGATTTGCTTGAGGACCTTAAGCGCAATGAAGGTATGGCGATGCTTTTCATCACCCATGACCTGACCATTGTGCGCAAGATTGCGGACCGTGTCTGTGTGATGAAGGATGGTGAAATTGTTGAGCAAGGGCCGACCGCAGAAATTTTCGCGAACCCGCAGCATCCCTATACTCAAATGCTTCTTGCCGCAGAGGCAGGAGGACGACCTGCACCTGTGCCAGAGAATGCGGCACAGGTTCTAAGCACCGATCAGCTCCAGATTTGGTTCCCCATTCAGCGCGGCATCCTCAAGCGCACGGTTGGTCATATCCAAGCCGTTAACGAAGCAACGCTCATCGTAAATGCGGGCGAAACTCTGGGGATCGTCGGTGAAAGCGGTTCCGGTAAGACGACGCTCGCTATGGCGATTGCGCGTCTCATTCGCTCCAAGGGTGGGATACGATTCCTCGACAAGGATATTGCGCGCTTGTCGCAGCGCGAGATGCGCCCACTTCGCAGCGATATGCAGATCGTGTTCCAAGACCCCTATGGCTCGCTTTCGCCGCG
>JAYPUF010000127.1:0-6623 GCA_038133925.1 Marivivens sp.
GGGCGGCTCCAATATGAGGCGCTGCTCTTCGTCGCCTCGCTGCGCCATTCATCCCCGAATTTCAAAGGCCGCGTCTTTGTGGCCGAACCACAGCAAGGCAAACTGTGGCCCGATCCCATTCAGATAGAAAAAGCAGTTCGGGCCGAATTGCTTGATCTGGGGGCAGAGATTCTCCCATTTGAGAGCCTGCATTTTGGTCGTGCCTATCCCTACGGCAACAAAATTGAATGTCTTTCCGCACTGCCCTCGGGCCAGCCATTCATCTTTTTCGATACGGACACACTGATCACAGGCGAAATCGATAAAGTGAAATTCGACTGGGATCGCCCCTCCGCTTCGAGGAGGTGTGAAGGCACATGGCCCGTCGAAGAACTTTACTGGCCCGGTTATACTGCCATCTGGAAGTCGCTCTATGATAAGTTCGGACTAGAGTTCGAAAGCACCCTCGATCTTAGCAAACCCGATGAATACTGGGAGCGTTATCTCTATTTCAACGCAGGCTGGTTTTATGGCCGAGACCCAAAGGTGTTTGGGGAAACGTTCTTGAAGTTCGCGACCGAAATCCGCGCAAACCCTACTCCGGAGATGGTTATTCAACCGCTTGACCCTTGGCTTGATCAGGTGGCCCTCCCCCTTGTCATTCATGCCTTAGGCGGCGGACGACCGGGACCCGAGCTTGACGGGCTCGATGGGGATGTGAGCTGTCATTACAGAATGTTCCCGCTCCTCTATGCGCGGGAGAGCGATAAGGTTGTGTCGGTTCTCGAAGACGTAAGCACCCCGAATAAAGTCAAGAAAGTGCTGAAGGAATATGAGCCGATAAAACGGATGATCTATCAAGGACGCGGCGAAAAGGTGCGCGCTTTGTTTGATCGAAACAACCTGCCGCCACGTGAAAAGAAGATACGCAACATCATCAAAGCCGAAGGCTTTTGGATGCGCTAAGCTGGGGGCGCTGCCCCCAGACCCCCGGGATATTTTAGGCACAAAGGCAGGTGCGGCATTCATTTGATGCCGTAGGTGACTTCGACGCTCGCTGAGATCACAATTTCACCCGTCGAGATTGGGACATCGGACTTTACGCTGCGCATCTCCATCGCTTGGAGATAGACAGGCGGCTCGTTAAAGCCAGTACCCGTTTCGGAGAGCGACAGGAGGTTTCCAAGCTCAACGCCTGCGGCTTGAGCATAAAGCGCGGCGCGGGCGCGGGCATCATCTACAGCTGCAATTCTTGCTTGGTTGAGGACAGTTGCTTTGTCTTTTAGACCAAAGGACAGGCCATGAATTCGATTAGCACCCGCTTCATTCGCGAGTGCGATCAGAGACCCAAGCCGAGCGAGATCCATCGAGGTTACGGAAATCAAGTTCGCGGCAGTATAGCCGACGAGGACCGGCGGTTCCCCATTTTGTTGATCGTAGTTGTAGACTGGGTTCAACGTGAGTTCGGAGGTTTGCATCTGCTCCTGCGCGATCCCGTTGGCTTTGAGTTCAGCCAAGATGGCTTCGACCGCTTCTGCGTTTTCGGCAAGCGCTGATTGTGCGTCTTCGTTTTGGGTTTCAAGACCAAGGCTCAGCGTCGCCATATCGGGCGCGACTGTAAGTTCCGAAGTGCCTGAGACAGAGAGGCTTCGCAGAACATCGGCATGTGTGGAAATCGGCATAAGCACGAGTGTGGCGGCGAAAAGTGAACTGCGGAGCAAAATGACCTCCCATATTTGGAGAATTGTAATGAAGTCCTTCCAAGATGGGACGGTCTGGCGGGCCTTGCCAGTCACAAAACGACGATGGGCGGGAAGTTGCTATAGCGCCCAAAGCCCAAGGCAGTTACATTTCGCCTGGGAAATAACAGTGATAAAGCCATAACATGAAACCTAATTTTGCGCTTTCTCTGTCTGTCGAGGGCATCCGGCTTTTGCACCGGGTGACGGGCGGATGGCACCTTGTGGGGGAGGTGGCGCTAGATTCCGAAGATATGGGCGGAGAGCTGGCGCGGATCAGACAGACTGCGCTTGCCCTCGAACCCAGCGGTATCAGAACCAAACTTCTCCTGCCGAATGATCAGATAAAATACTTTGCGCTTGATGGAACACGCGCTGAGGCTCCTGAAATCGAATCCGCACTGGATGGCACCACACCCTACGCAATTGATGAGTTGTCCTATGATTCTTCAAAGGGTGGCGGACGGACCTATGTGGCAGCGGTTGCTAAAGAAACCATGGAGGAAGCAGAGAGCTTTGCACAAAGTTATCACTTCAATCCGATCTGCTTTTCCGCTGTGCCGGAAGAGTTTACCTTTGTGGGCGAGCCGTTCTTCGGCCTGACAAGCCTATGCGCTCTGAAGGGCATTTCCGATGTCGAACGCGACGATGTTGCGGTTAAGATCATTGGGCTTGCTCACATGCCCAAAGTCACGGAACCAGTCGCTGAGCCTAGCGCGTTTGCCGATCCTGCAAATGAAAACGAGCAAAATGTTGCTGAAATAGAGCCTTCCCAGCTGGACGTAGAAACGTTGGCGCCGCAGATAGAGGAGGATATCCTTCAAGGGGACCTCTTCCCGAATTTCGAAGAGATCAGCGCGCCTTCGAAAGAACCTGAGGTCGCTAAGGAAGAAGTCGAGCCTGAGCCTGAGGTGGTATTCAGCAGTCGCGCAAAACCGACGGCGAAGTCGTCTGACGAAGTTATAATGCCCCCGCTCACCGCTGCAGCTGCACCGACAGAGATTGGCGGGCGTGTCGAACCTACATTTGCGAGCCGTTCGCGCACGACAGTGCCGGCTCCAAAACTTACGATCGATCCGCAGAGCGCTCCCGCTCCGAAGATTGCGGTAGATCACGTTTCTCGGGAGACTGTCGCACTCAAGACAGATGGCGCGAACATCGCGCCGAGCACTGCACCTCGGATTTCCGCAGCGCCGAGCGCGCCTGTCAGTGATACGAAGCCCAAAGTTTCAGTGAAGGTCCCTACATTTCCAAAGATTGAGCTTGGCGCCCTATTCGGTGGGCTCTTGTCTCGTCTTAAAAGGCCAAAGAAAGCCAAGCCGAGCGCGGTAGAAGTGGCCACGGAAGACGAGATTGAACAGCTCTCGATTTTTGGCTCTCCGAAAGTTCAGAGAGGGCGGCCTCGTTATCTGGCCCTGATTTTGACTGTGATCTTGCTGGTATTTCTAGCAGCCGTTGCGGCTTGGGCATCGTATTCAGATGATGCCCTCGCGCGCTGGATCAGAGGCGATGAGGCAACCGTTCAATTCGCGCAAAAGACCGAAGTACTTCCTGTTCCAGAGATGTCGGAAGAGGAAGAATTCGACATTGCAACAGCCGTCGCCGATTTGGCCGGGGATTCCGCGGTGGCGGCTGAAGAACAGATCAATGTGCCCGTGGCAGAGCCTCAACCACAAGAGACCACTCAAACGGGCACCCCTATCTCCCCAGCAGAGGCTGAGCGCATATATGCAGCAACCGGCGTATGGTTGCGTGCCCCTCGTATGGCCTATCTTCCTAAGACCGAGACTTCTGACGATGTGGTCATCCCTGCGATCGACCCCGTGACGATTGGAACCGATGCAGTTGCACTTCCCGCGACTTTTGCGCCTGACCGTCCGATACTGTCACCGTCCAATCCCCCTGCCCCAGGCACCACGTTTCCGCGTGATGAGAACGGATTTATCCTTGCGACCCCAGAAGGCACTGTGATGCCTGATGGCGTGATGGTTTATGCCCGCAAACCGGATTTGATCCCGCCTCTCCGCCCCGCAACTCTCGCTCCTAATGCCACCACAGAAAACTCGGCCGTAACGACGGACGCCCCCAATCCGCTAGCGGGCTTTCGACCAAAGTTACGTCCTGACACTTTGGCAGAGAAAATCGAACGCGAATCCCTTGGCGGCTTTACGAATGATGAACTCGCGGCTTTGCGCCCCAAGGTTCGCCCTGCGGGACTCGTCCCGCCCGCGCCCCAGCCAGACCCGAATGTCGATGACGCTGTTGCAAGCGCCCTTGCCACTGCGCCTTCGAATGATGTCGCAGCCATTGCAGCGGCCATTGCTTCTTCGTCACCGCCCCCAAGTACTTTGAACAATGCCACCAGCGCGGCAGTCGCGGCGTCGCTGCGACCAGATACGCGGCCGCGCAATTTTGCAAATATCGTTGAGGCCGCTCGCAGCGCGCCTGCAGTCGCAGTAGCGCCGTCGGCCGCAATAGCCCCTACGGGAAATAGTCCGCGCAATGTAGCGACAGCTGCAACGCAAGACGGTGCGCTAAACTTGCGCGAAATGAACTTGATTGGCGTTTCAGGCACATCAAGCCGACGCACTGCGATCGTTCGAATGAGTAATGGCAGATTTGTGCGCGTCGGCGTGGGTGACGGACTCGACGGCGGCCAAGTAACCGCGATCGGAGACAGTGCACTTAACTATGTGAAAAACGGACGTACTTACGCGCTTCAAATGCCGTAAAGTGAACCCTTCACTAAAAGTTTTCGAAAACGCTAATTTTGTTTCAAGAAATTGAGACGGAAAACCGATCATCTGCGTTGAACCAACTGGACAGTTCAGCGATACCAAAGACATGGAAACGTTTCTCTTTCAGGCAACAATTTATCTCGGAGCCGCAGTTATTGCAGTGCCTCTTGCGGCGCGTCTTGGGCTCGGTTCAGTCCTGGGTTACCTCCTTGCCGGCGTTGTCATAGGACCGCTTACTGGTCTTGTTGGAAGCGAAACACAGGACCTTCAACACTTTGCGGAATTCGGCGTCGTGATGATGCTGTTCCTCATTGGATTGGAGCTCGACCCAAAGACGCTGTGGCAGATGCGGACACGTCTTTTGGGTATGGGCGGCGTTCAAGTGACCCTCACCACGCTCGTGCTCATGGCCGCAGCCTTTTTGATGGGCGAGACGTGGCAAACCTCTATCGCAGTGGGCCTCATCCTTGCGCTGAGTTCGACCGCTATTGTTCTGCAAACGCTGACTGAGAAAGGTCTCGTTCAAACCGCAGGTGGCCGAAACGTCTTTTCGGTGCTTCTCACCCAGGATATCGCCGTCATCCCGATGCTCGCCTTTCTGCCCCTACTCGCCGTGAAATCGATGGTGACGCTCGCCCCCGATGGGTCGGTCAAACGCGGAGGCGACGCGGCGAATGAAACTCATCATGGTCTTTCGATTGTCGAGGGTCTTCCTGCTTGGGGCGTGACGCTCGTTACCTTTGCCGCAGTCGGCGCCATAGTTCTGGCAGGGGTTTATCTGACACGTCCGGTCTTTCGTTATATTCACCACGCAAAGCTACGAGAGATGTACACCGCGCTCGCGCTCCTGATGGTGGTATCGATTGCAGTCTTGATGAATCTCGTGGGCCTCTCCCCCGCTCTCGGAACGTTTCTAGCGGGCGTTGTGCTTGCCAACTCGGAATTCCGTCATGAGCTTGAAAGCGACCTTGAGCCGTTCAAAGGCCTCTTGCTTGGACTATTTTTCATTACGGTAGGCGCAGGGTTTAACTTCACTGCATTTTTCCGAGAGCCGTTAGACATCCTTGGCCTCACTCTTTTGTTGATCGTGGTGAAGGGGGGAATTCTCTATGCCCTCGCCCGAGGCTGGAAACTCGCCGCACGAGATCGCTGGCTCTTTACTCTAAGCCTCTCACAAGCGGGTGAGTTTGGCTTTGTTCTTATCTCCTTCTCACTTGCTACAGGTGTTCTAACCAACGCGTTAGGGCAACGCCTTCTCTTGGTGATCGCTCTTTCAATGCTGATCACCCCCCTGCTCTTTATCCTTTACGAGTTCCGTATAAAGCACCTGAAAGCCCCTGAGGCAGACACGGCAAGTGATGACATCAATGAAACTGGTACTGTAATTATCGCAGGGATTGGACGCTTCGGTCAGATCGTAAACCGTCTCATACAAAGTGCTGGGTTCTCGACCGTGGTTCTCGACTCCAATCTCGAGACAGTCCAAACCATGCGTAAATTCGGCTTCAAAGGGTTCTTCGGCGACCCTGCCCGCCCTGATCTGCTCAAAGCAGCCGGTATTGAGAGCGCTCAGGTCATGGTGATTGCCGTTGATGGACGAGAAAAGGCAACAAAGCTTGTCGCTTATGTTCGCAAAATTCGCCCAGACATCCACATTGTCGCCCGCGCAAGGGATCGAGGGCATGTCTATGAGCTTTATTCGGCCGGCGCGAATGACATCGTACGAGAAGTCTTTGACAGCTCGCTTCGTGCGGGCCGCTATGCGCTCGAAAATCTTGGATTGAGTGAGTACGAAGCCGCCGTCGCAGAGACCCAGTTCTATCAGCACGATCGCGCCGCAATGAAAGAGCTCGCTCAGTTGTGGAAGCCAGGGATCAATCAGGATCAGAACGAAGAGTATATTGCGAAAGCAAAAGAGCTCAATTCAGATCTAGAACTTTCGCTTACCTCGAAGGACGAGGCGCAAAAAGCTCTCGAGAACAGGCCATTTATGGGTGGGCGCCGCCGCAAAGACAGCGCCCTAAAACCCGAGGATTAATTAGCCTTCGCTGACGCCAGCCTCTGCAAAGGTCGCCATTCCGGAATGGCAGGCAATTGCACCCTTGAGAACGCCAATGGCAAGCGCTGCACCCGAACCTTCGCCAAGACGAAGTCCAAGCGACAAAAG
>JAYPUF010000128.1:0-6535 GCA_038133925.1 Marivivens sp.
AACTCTCTGTCAGAAATTGAAAGACAGAACCCGCATGAAAGGCTTGTGTAACACCAAATTAACCTAACGGTGACATTTCTGTAAAAGACACTGTCAGACTAAACGGCATTGAGGTGGGGAGGGTACTGGTTAGAGGTATGGTGTGATCAAGTGCTCTCCATTTCGGTACTTCAAGACGAGCCCAGAGGTGATCCGCTTGGCGGTCATTCCCTCCTGCATTCGCGGGGGGTAGCCCTGAGGCAATCCACTACTGGTAGTACAGATTTCGTCCACTGCTTACTTCTGAAATCAGGAAGCGAAGAGCGGACAAATTAAAATCCAGCTCGAATTGGCAATGGCACCTGGACGAGGTCTTCGTGAAAGTGAAGCAGGTTCTAGAATATAAAATGAGGCGCCAATGCGCCCCCTTTCAGCCGTCTCAATTGACTGGTCCAAAAAGGAAGGGCCAGTTCTGGACAGTTTAGTTGTTCCAGATTTCCCTTTGGCTTTTACTCTCGAGCAAAAAAGATTTTACCCTGCTCCATATATGTAACGATACGATCCAAAATGGCATTTGTTTTTGGGCCAATCATGGGTAAGCGGCTCCGCTCCCGGATCGATAACGCGGCGTAGTCTTTGATAATTTTGAGAGGGATTTCCTCATCTTTGAGGATGTCGTTTCGGCTGCGCGGCCAAAATCGTAAAGCTGCATGCAGTGCAAGCCATTTGCCATCTGGCAAGAGGTAAATCAGCCTTCCTTCGGGGCAGATGTAGTTTTTTAGTGCGTCTTCATCGGCCAGCTTCATTGGAATCGCCTCACAAAAATAAAGTGTGGGACTTCTTCGGCCTAAACGAAAGTTTGTCCGATGCTCAGGAGGAATTCTTTATAGGCTAGCGTTCTACCGCTTTTGTAACCGCTCCAGAGACATCTGCGCCCGATTCAATCACAAGAGACTGGCAGTTGATTTTAGCGTTCACGATTGCCGTCGGCTTAAGTGTAAGGTTCATGGCTGCAATTTGACCTTGTACCTTGCCTTCAATCGTAAGGTGACGTGCAGCAATTGTGCCCTCAACTTGGCCAGTTTGGTCTATTACAAGGGTATCTGCGGTCAGATCACCTTCGATGTGACCGCCAAAGTTGAGAATGCCCTCGCAGACATAATGCCCTTTAATGTTGGTTCCTTGGGACAGTGTCGAGCGATTGCGATTAGGTGATGCTTGGCGCGGCCAGGTCAGAGTAGTTTCAGGCATGATAAAGTCTTCGTTAATCTTTCGCTGACCTTTTGTTCCTAGGGTTAGGCAATCGTCAAGCAGTTAAATTGAACGCTGGCCGTCTACTCAAGCAATTAAATATAAAATGGATCCAAGAGGGGTGCTTTCGCAGTTGTTGCTCGTGTTTGAGACCATTGATGGCTGCGCACTCGCGAACGCATTTACAAAAATGCCCCTTTTCATGCAGAACGCGGGTCAGAGCGCTGCGATTATCTGGGCGTTTCGATTTTGGGCGATGATTTTGATTCCGGTATACGAGATGGTATACATTGCCCAAATCAATGGCGCTAAGTCATTACTTTGAAGAAGATTTTAGGAAAATTGTGGCAGCCCGTAGGGGAATCGAACCCCTCTTTCCAGGTTGAAAACCTGGCGTCCTAACCGATAGACGAACGGGCCACTCTGTGTGAGCGCTGATTATGAAATACCTCAAACTTCCGCAAGAGGATTCGTGCGCTTTTTTGAAATTGTCGTGAAAAAAGTTCTAAATGCTAAAGTCTTCTGTCGTAGGGCTTATTCCGCGCGAGCAGCATCTTCGAGGCGCAACTGAACCGATTGTCGTCCCTGCCAAACATTTATTTCCAGACGCCCTGCAAGGTGGAATCGCGCACCGTTATGCTGTTCGAGCATTGGTCCCATCGGTCCGTCCATCGCGCCAAATGCAATTGCATCGATCCGAGCGCCAAGCCCGTCGCCAAAGCCAATCTTAAGGTGGTTTGCCCCCACGCGTTTGGCAAAGGAAATCTGAACATCAGGAAAAGCGAAACGAGGAGCCGAAGCGCTCGCGCCAAATGGGCCTGCCTTTTCAATCTCTTGGATCAGCTCAACTGTCGCAGCCCCTGGCATCAGGATACCATCAAGCGTGAGGTCTTGTGGACCAAGGTCGGCTGCGCCCTGTTTTGCAAGCAGTTCACCAAGGCGTTCCATCGCGGGCTCTAGTTGATCGCGCATAACGGTAAGGCCAGCCGCCATTTTGTGGCCGCCGCCTTTGACCAAAAGGCCTTCGTTTGCGACGCGGTGGATCGAAGCGCCCAGATCAATGCCAGAGACCGAACGTCCAGAACCTTTTCCTTCGTCACCATCAAAACCAATGACGATGGTTGGGCGGTTGGTTGCTTCTTTGAGCCGAGCGGCGACAATACCAACGACACCCGGGTGCCAGCCTTCGCCCGCTGCCCAAACAAGAGGGCCGTCAAGGCCACGCTGCGTTGCTTGTTCCAAGGCAAGCTCGCGCACGCTTGCCTCAATATCGCGACGTTCGCGGTTGAGTTCATCGAGTTTGGCTGCAAGGGTCTGAGCTTCTAGAGCATTGTCGGTCGACAGGAGGCGCGCACCTAGATCAGCCTTGCCAATCCGTCCACCTGCGTTCACACGGGGGCCCAAAAGAAAGCCAAGATGATAAGTGCTGGGCGCGCTGTCCATGCCAGCAACGTCGCCAAGCGCAACAAGGCCAGGGCGTTGCCGCTGCCCCATCACAGTGAGACCTTGGCGCACAAAGGCGCGGTTTACGCCAATAAGCGGCGCGACGTCGGCGACTGTAGCAAGAGCAACAAGATCAAGCATGGCCATCAGGTTCGGGCCGTTCACGCCGTCTGATCGGAGCTGACGGTTTGCTTCAACAAGCATGAGGAACACGACGCCTGCGGCGCACAGGTGACCAAGTTCGCCGCTTTCGTCTTGACGGTTTGGGTTCACGACCGCCAGAGCAGGGGGGAGGGTTTCGCCTCCCAAGTGGTGATCGAGAATGACGACGTCTGCGCCCTTTGCGGCTTCGATTGGGCCATGGCTTAGGGTTCCACAATCGACGCAAATAATGAGGCTGTGCTCTCGCGCCAGTGTCTCCATCGCGGGCTCATTGGGGCCGTAGCCTTCATCAATACGGTCGGGAATATAGAGCGTTGCTTCTCGTCCCATCTGGCGGAGCCAAGTCAGAAGGAGTGCCGCCGAAGAGCCGCCATCCACATCATAGTCAGCAAAAACGGCGATCTTCTCGCGGGTCTTGACCGCCTTGAGAAAACGTTCGGCGGCTGGCCCCATGTCTTTGAGCGTGAGTGGATCAGGAAGGAGTTCGCGTAAGGTCGGGGCGAGAAATGCGTTCGCGTCCTCGGATGCGACACCGCGCCTTGCAAGGGTTCTACAAACTGCAGATGGCAGGCTCGTGGCCTGCTCCATCGCTTCGGAAAGGCGCTCAGTTTCGACGCTGGGACCTATCCAGCGCCGACCTGTGAGCGATTGTGTGACCCCTAGATAGCCCAAACCTATTTGGACGGAGCGCGATAGGTCATGCGGCGGACCGAACCGGTCTTGGAGCGCATGAGAATGGTTTCTGCCGTAAGATAGCCGATTTCGCGCTTGATACCCGAAACAAGCGAGCCATCGGTCACACCGGTTGCAGCGAAAATCACATCACCAGTCACAAGATCATCGCGGGTATACACGCGGTCAAAGTTGGTGATGCCAGCCTTGCGCGCACGTGCGCGTTCGTCGTCATTGCGGAACAAGAGTTTACCGAACATCTGGCCACCCATGCATTTGAGCGCCGCAGCGGCCAATACGCCCTCTGGCGCGCCGCCTGATCCCATATACATGTCGATGCCGGTCTTCTCGGGCTCGGCGCAGTGCATCACACCAGCCACGTCGCCGTCGGTGATCAGACGGATGGCCGCACCGGTCGAGCGTAGCTCTGCAATCATTTCTTCATGGCGGGGACGCTCAAGAACACAAACGGTGATGTCTTCGATCGAGCAACCCTTTGCAGCAGCAAGTGCCGAGACCCGTTCGGAAGGCGACATGGCAAGGGTCACAACGCCAGCCTTGAAGCCGGGTCCGATTGCAAGCTTTTCCATATAAACGTCGGGTGCATGTAGCAGCGTCCCACGCGGTGCCATTGCAATTACGGTCAGCGCGTTGGGCATATCCTTGGCAGTCAGGGTTGTGCCTTCGAGGGGGTCGAGTGCAATGTCCACCGCTGGGCCGCTACCTGTGCCGACTTCTTCCCCGATGTAGAGCATCGGAGCTTCATCTCGCTCGCCTTCACCGATGACAACAACGCCCTGAATATCAAGCATGTTGAGCTGGTCACGCATCGCGTTAACTGCAGCTTGGTCGGCAGCTTTTTCATCTCCACGTCCGATCAGATTTGCAGAAGCGAGAGCTGCTGCTTCGGAGACGCGAGCAAGACCGAGCGACAGCATACGATCGTGAAATTCGGGAGTCTGGGACATGATACTTCCTGAAATCTAAAAATTTAGGTTCCTCTAACCTGCCTCGAGGTCGGGGAGCAAGGCTGAGAGCGCTAACGATTATAAGCTTTGGTTTGAATCTTGATAAATCCATCAAGTAGGAGGCCGATCATTACAGCATTGAGCAAATGCCACATAAAATGAGAGCCGATTGGGAAGGCTTGGCAAACACGCATATCTACGGTGCGGAAGGCGAGTGAGCCGATGAAGGTGGCTGTTGCGGCCCATATCCATGGGCCCATCGGGTTTTTGCGGCGCCATGCAACTGTTGAAAAAACCAAAAGAGCAATCACCGCTGGGAAATATTGACCTGAACCATTGAGCTGGTCTGGTTCGCTCATTTTCGCAGCGTCTCCTTCGCCGCTGGCAAAGAACATTACTCCGACGAAAGCAAAGACAAAGGGTAGGGCATAGTGCAGCGCGACTTTGCTGACAGGAACGCCGCCAACACGGTGGATCGCAGCAAGAACAAAGAGGGCAACAAAGGTCCAAATCGGAATAACGTCGGCGAGTTCTGACCACCGATTGGCAAATGTGTGGAATAGGAATGAGCCGATCCCAATCATGCCGGCCAAAGCAATAAGGGCTTTCGTGTCCTTTGAGTGCACATTTAGTCGGTTGGCTGTCCGAGCGGCCAAAAGCGCAGCAACGATAAAGGCAAGATTAGAGAGCGCGTTCGCGGGCTCTGCCCAAAAGCTGGCACCCATGCGCTCGCAATAAATATCGACGTTATCCGTCCACGCCATACCAATCTCCTAAATGAAACATACCCCCGAAATATCGAGGGCATGTAACATCTATTCGATATGCTAAGGCAAGGACGCGCTTAGACGGACTCAATCCTAAGTGCGAGCGGTGTACCGCTGACGACACCGGTTTCCATGCAAGCTTCGAGCGCCTGATCAAGGGCGGTTTGCGTCGTTTTGTGGGTCACGATCAGCACAAGCGCAGTGGCGTCTTTGTGGCCATATTGGCGCATACGGTCAATCGAAACGCCGCTATCACCAAGCGCACGGGCAACCTTGGCAAGAGCGCCAGGTTTATCCTGAAGCTGGAGGCGAAGGTAATAGGGTGCCGAGACAGCTGCGCGAGCCGATGCGGCTTTGCGAAGGGTTTTTGCAGGCTGGCCAAAGGTTGCGATGCGGACCCCGCGCGCGAGATCGCACACATCACCCATCACAGCGCTTGCCGTTGGGCCTTCGCCTGCGCCGGCGCCGCGAAGCACGATTTGTCCAACGCTGTCGCCTTCGAGGACGACCATGTTGGTGCCGCCTTGAAGTTGGCCTAGAGGCGAAGTGTCGGGCACAAGGCATGGCGACATGCGCTGCTCAAGCCCACGACCCGTCATCTGAGCAACGCCGAGGAGTTTGATTTTATAGCCCATGTCGGCGGCCTGATGGATGTCATCGATGGTGACAGACCCGATGCCTTCAAGCTCGACATTGTCAAAGTCGACCTGTGTTCCAAAAGCGATGGACGACAGAATGGCAAGCTTGTGCCCCGCGTCGATGCCGCCAACGTCTAGGTTTGGATCAGCTTCAAGATACCCAAGCTGGTTCGCTTCTTCGAAAACTACGTCATATGGAAGGCCTGCGCTTTCCATGCGGGTTAGAATATAGTTACAGGTGCCGTTCATCACGCCCATGACGCGTGTGATCGAGTTACCTGCAAGGCCCTCTAGAAGCGACTTGATCACAGGGATACCGCCTGCGACAGCCGCCTCATAGCGCACGCAAACGCCTTTCTCTTCGGCGGCTTCCGCAATGGCTTGGCCGTGGATTGCAAGGAGTGCTTTGTTTGCAGTCACGACGTCTTTGCCCGAAGCGATTGCTGCTTCAATGGCGTCTTTTGCTGCGCCCTCAGAGCCGCCCATCAGCTCGACGAAAAGGTCGATGTCATCTCGTTTGGCAAGTGCAACGGGATCATCTTCCCAAGCATAGGAGGAAAGATCTATGCCACGATCTTTGCCTTTGGAGCGAGCTGAAACCGCGGTGATTTCGATCTTTTTGCCGGTGCGCATTTCCAGACGCTCCGCTTGGTTC
>JAYPUF010000129.1:0-6514 GCA_038133925.1 Marivivens sp.
TCATTCAGTAAAGCGTGTCCTGATAGCGTTTATCGACGGTGGCTTGGTCCGTCCCTGGGACTTGTACCTTGGCGTGATCTTGAATGATTTCATAAAGCGTCGCCACAGGGCGCGTTTGCGGCCAAGTCTCGGTCTTCCAAAGGCCAGCGCGGACGGATGCCTTGCCGCAATGCAGGAAAATCTGTTCGGCAGTGACGCGCAGCACCGTCTTAGGGTTGCGGTTGTTGATGGCAAAGCGGGCGCAAATGTCAGGGTCGTCAAGGATTTCGGCACGACCATTGATCCGCAGCGTCTCGGCCACAGTGGGGATTGTGAACAACAGCCCGACCTTGGGGTGGGCGATGATG
This sequence comes from Marivivens sp., assembly GCA_038133925.1. Lineage (GTDB taxonomy): Bacteria > Pseudomonadota > Alphaproteobacteria > Rhodobacterales > Rhodobacteraceae > Marivivens. The sequence goes on from JAYPUF010000129.1 coordinate 348, forward strand.
TTCAAAAGCCCATCGATCCGCGCATTGCCGGGGCGGTCGGGGATCAGCAGAGTGTGGTCATCCTCGACCTGCACGAACCCTTTGGGATCACCCTTGGGCGAAATGTCCAGATCGACCCCGTTCGAGGTCGCCATCACCAGATAGGTCGATTGCGCGATAAACTCGCGGCAATGCCGGTCCAGCGCGAAAATCTCTTTGTTGGCGGGAATATCCGCAGGATAGCCGTAAATCTCGCGTAGTTTTTCCGGTGTCATCGGTGCCTCCCTATTCGTGAAATGCTAGTCCTGATCAGAACAAACGAAAAGGGCGCACAAAGGCGCCCAAATCTTTAACCCAGTGCAGCGTCGCAGCGGCTGCAAACCCCTGCGTGCTTGTGCGTGCCGACGTCCGGCAGGATCTTCCAGCATCGCTGGCACTTCTCGCCCTCGGCCTCTTGGAAGACCACGGCGACACCTGCAATATCACCCATGCGGAAGGCATCCTCAGGAGCAGGGTCGCTCGTGAGCACGATGCCCGAGGTGATGCACAGATCGTCGAAGGCCACGGTCTTCAGCGCGTCCAGAACGTCCTGTTCTTCGACATGCACGACCGGAGCGGCCTCAAGGCTGGCACCGATGACCTTGGCGGTCCGCTGGATTTCCAGCGCGGCGGTGACGACGCGGCGGACCTTGCGGATGTTGGCCCACTTGGCGGCCAGCGCCTCGTCCTTCCATTCTGCGGGGGTCGCGGGGATGTCGGTCAGGTGGACCGATGCACCGGCTTCCTTGTGACGCTCCAGCCAGACCTCTTCCATGGTGAAGACAAGGATCGGGGCCAGCCATGTGGTCAGGCGGTTGAACAGGATGTCCATGACGGTCTGCGCGGCACGGCGGCGGGTGGTGTCGCCGTCGCAGTACAGGACGTCCTTGCGGATGTCGAAGTAGTAGGCCGACAGGTCCACGGTCGCAAAGTTGAACAGCGACTGGAACACGCCTTGGAAGTCATACTCGGCGTAACCCTTGCGAACCACTTCATCCAACTCGGCTAGACGGTGCAGAACCCAGCGTTCCAGCTCCGGCATGTCTTTCGGCTCAACGCGATGCGACTCGTCAAAGCCCGAAAGCGAGCCGAGCATGAAGCGCATGGTGTTGCGCAGACGGCGATAGCTGTCAGCGACGCCCTTGATGATCTTGTCACCGATGCGCAGGTCAACCGTGTAGTCCGACTGGGCCACCCACAGACGCAGGATGTCGGCGCCGAATTCGTTGCAGACGTCTTCGGGCGCGACGGTGTTGCCGATGGACTTGGACATCTTCATGCCCTTTTCGTCCAGCGTGAAACCGTGGGTCAGCACGCCCTTGTACGGCGCACGGCCCTTGGTGCCGCAAGCCTGAAGCATGGACGAATGGAACCAGCCGCGGTGCTGGTCGGTGCCTTCAAGGTACAGATCGGCGATGCCGTCAGCCGTGCCATCGGGGCGGTCGCGCAGCACGAAGGCGTGGGTCGAACCCGAGTCGAACCACACGTCCAGCACGTCATAGACCTGCTCATAATCGTCGGGGTTGGCCTCGTTGCCAAAGACCTTTTCTTTGAAGCCTTCCACATACCATGCATCCGCACCTTCGGCTTCGAAGGCTTCGGCGATGCGGGCGTTGATCGCCTCATTGCGCAAGAGGAAGTCGGGATCGGTCGGCAAAGTCCCCTTCTTGACGAAGACGGTAAGCGGAACGCCCCACGCGCGCTGGCGCGAGAGAACCCAGTCAGGCCGTGCTTCGATCATCGAATAGAGACGGTTTCGGCCCGTTTGCGGGGTCCACTTGACCAGCTGGTCGATCGAGGTCAGCGCGCGCTGGCGGATCGTCTTGCCATAGGTGTCCTGACCGTCGTTCACATCCTTGTCGATCGCGGCAAACCACTGCGGCGTGTTGCGATAGATCACAGGCGCCTTGGACCGCCACGAGTGCGGGTAAGAGTGCTTGAGCTTCGCCTTGCCGAAGAGACCGCCCGCACCCGCCATCGTTTTGATGTTGGCGACATTGGCGGGGCCTTCCTTGCCGTCGGGAAGGATGACATGCATCCCCGCGAACAGCGGCAAGTCCTTGCGATAGCTGGAATCCTCGGTGACGTTGTAGGTCATCGGCAGGCCGAACTTAAGACCGAGTTGATAGTCGTCATCCCCGTGCGATGGCGCGGTATGGACAAAGCCCGTACCAGCCTCTTCGGTGACGTGATCACCCGGCAGCATCGGAACGTCAAAGTCCCATTCGCCATTGCCGCCCTCGATCCCGCGATAAGGGTGGGCGAGGACCATGCCGTCCAGCGCATCGGCAGCCACATCGCCGACCTTTTCAAAGCCGGTGACGCGGACGCCCTGCATCACGCTTTCGGCCAGCGAATTGGCAAGCAGAACGACTTCGCCGACCACAGCCGACGAATGTTCGTGCACTTCGGTCACACGGTACAGGCCGTATTCGATGGTCGGGCCAAATGCCACAGCGCGGTTCTGCGGGATGGTCCACGGGGTGGTGGTCCAGATCACGACGCTAAAGTCATCGCCCGAAACCTTTTCGCCGCCAACGACCGGCTTGAAGCGCACCCAGACCTGATGGCTGGTGTGGTCGTGGTATTCGACCTCGGCCTCGGCCAGTGCGGTCTTTTCGACCGGCGACCACATCACAGGCTTCGACCCTTGATAGAGCGTGCCGTTCATCAAGAGCTTCATGAATTCTTCGGCGATCACGCGTTCGGCGTGGAAGTTCATCGTCAGATAGGGATCAGCCCAGTTGCCGGTGATCCCCAGACGCTTGAACTCCTCGCGCTGGATATCAATCCAGCCCTCGGCGAATTTGCGGCATTCCTGACGGAAGTCGATAACCGGCACTTCGTCCTTGTTCTTGCCCTCGGCGCGGTACTTTTCCTCGATCTTCCATTCGATCGGCAGGCCGTGGCAGTCCCAACCTGGAACATAGCGGGCATCCTTGCCCAGCATCTGCTGCGAGCGGACGATAAAGTCTTTGAGGATCTTGTTCAGCGCGTGACCGATGTGCAGGTGGCCGTTCGCATAGGGAGGGCCGTCGTGCAGGATGAAGGGCTCGCGTCCCTCCTTCTCGCGAAGACGGTCATAGATGCCGATCTCGTTCCAGCGGGCAAGCCACTCGGGCTCGCGCTGCGGAAGACCCGCACGCATCGGAAATTCGGTCTCGGGAAGGTTCAACGTGTCTTTGTAGTCAGGCGTATCGGCGCACATAAGGGGCGTCCTTTTGGCAGATCATCATTATATCGGGAATATCAGTGCGAGGTCTCAAACACCTTTGCCCGGCGTCTCTGGTCGTCAGAGCGCCGGGGAAATAATTCGAATGATGATCAGGTTCGGTTCCATCATGCGCAGGCTTATAGGACGCAGGCGCGGCAGGGTAAAGTGGGGCCTTTCACCTGCGTCAGCTTGGCCACTTGCAGCTGCAAAGCATACGAATGAAGCTATCTTATATAGGAGAACGCAGATGACCGGAATCTCACCACGATTTCCGATCTCCGACGAAGAGATCGCCCGCGTTGTTCACGAGTTTTATGCAGTTGTTCGCACACACCCTGGGCTTGGCCCGATTTTCAATCGGCACGTCACCGATTGGGGCGCACACGAAGCCAAAATTATCGATTTTTGGCGCAATGCGATCATGTTCGAGCGCAACTATACGGGCAATCCGATGAAAGCCCATATGGAAGCGCGCGACGTAAAAGCTCAACACTTCGACGTATGGCTTGGACTGTTCGATTCTGTGCTGCGCCGAGAATTGCCGCCGATCTCGGCACATGCTTGGTCGGTCCTAGCGCATCGCATCGGTCGTGGGCTGCGCCTCGGGGTGGAAGAGGCCAAACGTCCTGTGGACGCCCCGCCAACCTTCTAGGCGCTTTTGCCGAACAGCCCCGTCAGAGCGCGCCCAACAAGGTCGTGGACTTGAGGCTTCTTTCCGACCACGAATGGAAGAGGCCGGCAGACTTCAATGGCTGCGACACCCACACGGGCGGTCAAGGCACCGTTGATCACCCCTTCGCCAAAGCGGCGCGAAACCTTTGAAAGAACGCCGCCCCCCGCGATTGAGCCGATGAGGTCGTCTCCAACAGCAACTGCACCCGTCGCAACAAGATGCGCGAAAACAGTCTTGGCCAATCGCCAATTTCCAAGTGTTCCTGACCGCCCGCCATAAATCTCTGCAACGCGTCGGATCATACGCAAGTTTGCGGTCAGAGCGGTCACTACATCTGCCAAGGCCAGAGGGACGACCGCAGTGACCGTCGCGACCTGCCTTGCCGCAGCGCGCACTGCCGCTGCTGCTTCGTCGTCTAATCGGCGCAGGATTTCCGATTCTGCAACGCCTAACAAACCGTCGGCATCGAAAACGTCGCCCTCGGTTTGTTTAGCCTTAGCTAATCCAGCAGCCAATTCGGGACGACCTGAATAGAGAGAGGTGATTTCGCGCAAAACCCCACGTGCCAATTTAATGTCATTGGTCGCCGCGGCATTTGCCGCACGCTTGGCAATGTCGTCCAACCGTTTGAGGCGGCGGAAAGATGCAACTTCGCGCAACGCGATGCTCAAAAGCACCAAGACAAAACCGGCAAAAAGAACAGTCACAATACCCCCAAGAACGGGATTGCGCGCCAAAAGGCCGGTTACATAGTCCCACGCCGCAAGCGATACGATGAAACCCGTCAGCGAAACCAGCAGTCCCCAGAACCAACTGGCAAGAGAGGAGCCACGCCTTCCCATCACAGCGCTCACCGTCGTCATCGCGACAGGTTGCGCATAGCTCAGCTCGTCAATGATTTGCGGGGCATCAGCAGGGCTTTGATCATGGTCTTCATCAAGATCGATATGAAGCGGACCTGTTTTCTGGCTCATAGCCTGTCTCCGATCAAATATTGCGCTGCGCGATCCAAACGAATGTGCGGCGGACCCTCACCGGGGCGCAACGTGAGCGGCGCAGGAGCGAATTCCATGACTTTGTAACCGCCGCTCGCCCATTCCGTCGCCCCTGCCCGCGCAGGCGCAAGGAGATGCGACGGATCAATAGGCAACGCGCCAGGATAGGACGCAGTATTTGCCCCGCTGTCCGATCTACGTCCCTTTACGACATCCACCTGCTGCCCACCGTGTTCGACAGTGTCTTCTGTCGTGGTCCGCAGAGCGGCAATTGACATCGCGCTGGTGGCGGCACCTGCAAAGTCAGCTCGATCCTTCGCATCTCGCAGGAGCGCTTCGGTCAACGCGGTCAACGCCCCATGCTGGGTGTGATGGAGATGGTCCGCCTTTGTCGCGGCAAAAAGCAACTTCTCGATCTTGTGACCCGTCAAAATACGGCTCAGAAAATTGTTCCGGCCTGGCCTAAAAGCAGTCAGAATATCTGCCATCGTCTGGCGCAAGTCATCAAACGCTTGCGGCCCATCACTCAACGCTCCAAGTACATCGACAAGGACGACCTGCCGATCAATCCGCGCAAAATGCTCACGGTAAAAGGGTTTAACAACGTTTCGTTTATAGCTCTCGTAGCGACGCTCAAACTCTTGATAGAGCGAGCCCTTTGCAACGAGACTAGGCCTTTCAAGCGGTGCAAAGGTAAGCACAGGTGAGCCCTCAAGATCCCCAGGCAACAAGAACCGACCCGGCGTCAGGTCCGAAAACCCATCCATCCGCGCAGCGTCTAGATAATCGCGATACCCAAGCGCCAATGACCGTGCGCGCTCTTCGTCAAGCGGTGCATCGTCTTGGATATTTGCAACAAGCGCCGCATAGTCACCCCCCGCGCGACGCTTGCGCAAACGGCCCAGCGCCTCGGACGACCATTCAGCAAAGCTCTTATCCAAGAGCGCAAGATCGAGCAGCCACTCACCGGGGTAATCCACAATATCGATATGGACCGTGCGCGGCCCTGAAAGCCCCGCCAAAAGACCATTTTGCGCAACTCTAAGCGAGAGGCGAAGCTCGCTCACACGGCGCGTTCCTTCAGGCCAGCGCGGCTTGTCCGAAGTTATCGCTGCAAGATGGTCTTCGAAGGGGAAACGCGGGATTGTGTCATCGGGTTGCGGCTGAAGATAGGCTGACAGAATCCGCCCCTCGCTCGCCGCCAAGAACTGCGGCATTCGCCCGCGATCTAGCAGATTTGCGACCAATGCCGTGATGAACACAGTCT
>JAYPUF010000130.1:0-6497 GCA_038133925.1 Marivivens sp.
TTTTGCTTAAGCGCGAACATGCGTGTTTCGTATTGATCCGTGATCGAGGTCCAGCGGGCATCGCGGCTGGCCGCCATTTGATCATCGAGCGTGATCGTCGCCTTGGGTAAATAGTCGAACAATGTTTCGAGTTCATCGTGAAAGAACCCGAGCCAGTGCTCGATCCCTGAATGTTTTCGCCCAGCCGAGACTGCCTCATAGAGCGGATCGTCAGTTCCTGCGGCCCCGAATTCTATGCGGTAATTCTGACGGAACCGTGTGATGGCTGCATCATCAAGGATAACTTCAGAGACAGGAGCAAGCTCAACAACCGAGAGCTTTTCTGTGGTGCGCTGGGTCGCAGGGTCGAAACGGCGGGCGGCGTCTAGAGTATCACCAAAGAGATCAAGTCGAACAGGACCCGCCTCGCCAGGCGAATAGATGTCGATGATACCGCCGCGTATGGCGTAATCGCCTGGCTCCATCACAGTCGGACTTTGTGTAAAGCCCATGCGTACGAGAAAGCGGCGCAGCCCCTCTTCGTCAATGCGGTTGCCGACATGCGCCGTAAATGCCGCCTCACGCAGCACCGAACGTGCCGGGATTTTTTGGGTCGCGGCGTTTAGGGTCGTCAGAAGAACGAACTTCTCGGGCATCCCATGTGCCAGCCCCGCCAAAGTCGCCATACGCGCAGCCGAAATATCTGCATTGGGCGACACCCGATCATAGGGCAAACAATCCCAAGCCGGAAACACCACAACAGGCATCGACGGATCAAAATACTCGATCGCGGCTTGCATTGCAGCCATACGCTTGTCATCCCGCGCCACATGGAGCACAGGTCCGCCGGATTTGGCGACTTCGTTGAGGATGAGGCGCGCGTCAAACCCTTCGGGGGAACCGCTGACGGTGATATGGTTCATGGAAAGCATGGCATTCACCTACGCTCCAGAGGCGCTTTGTCAATGGCCTCAAATGGATCAAAAGTTATGTGGCACAAAAAGGTTTTGATACATCCCGAACATCGCGGTCACAAAGATCGTCGCAAGTCCAATCATCTGCACGATAAGCCGATGACGTCGAAGGAGGGAAAAGAGCGCTTCGTCCTTTGGATTTTGCTCAACAATAAGGCTTGCCAAAGACAATCTTAGTGCCGCGACAAAGGCACTGGGCCCTGCAAGAAAAAGGACCGCTTGCGCAAATTCTACGTGATACCAAGCCGCAAGAACCAAGAACGAGGTGATTAAGAAAGAAAACACCGCCAACCCGATCAAACCAACACCTTTTGCAATCGCCAAAAGTCGACGCGAATTGATGTGTAAGAGCAGCTCCAAATCCTCAAGCGCTTGGCCGCCGTCACGCCGTGCACGGATCACCATGTCATTTGGAACACCAAGTACAAAGTAACTTGCCGAGGACCAAATCACTGCAAGGCCGATCCAGTACCAAAGGTTGGAAAAGGATCGCAAATCAATTACTTCGAATATCGTGTCGAAAAGCGTCATTGGTATCTAAGCTGTGTCTTTGTGGTTGAGCGAGACCCTAGCGGCTCGCTAGGACAAAGCCCAGACTTGTCGTGAAGGAAAATAAATGGCACCTCGGTGCTGTGACATGAAAGGCATTTTGATGAAACCGACCGTTGCGCCCTACCCGATGACCCGTTTGCGCCGTCTGCGCAAATCCCCTGCAATCCGCGCTTTGACGCGGGAAAACACGCTGACGCCTGATGATTTCATCTGGCCGGTCTTTATCATGGCAGGCAAAGACGATGAGACGATCATTCCCTCAATGCCGGGCGTGACGCGCAAAACGGTCGATAGGATCGTAACAGCGGCGAAAGAGGCGCATGATCTCGGCATCCCCGCGATTTGTCTTTTTCCCTATACTTCGATGGAGCATCGCACCGAAGATTGTGCCGAGGCTTGGAACCCCAATAACCTCACGAATACGGCAATTCGTGCGATCAAAGATGCAGTCCCTGAGATTGCGATCATGACCGACATTGCCCTCGACCCTTACAACATCAACGGTCACGACGGGTACGTGCAAGACGGCGAAATCCTAAATGACGAAACCGTAGAGGCTCTGGTCAAAATGGCGCTTGCCCAAGCCGAAGCTGGCGCTGACATCCTTGGCCCTTCGGACATGATGGATGGACGAATTGGCGCGATCCGCTCCGCGCTAGAAAGCGAAGGACATCAAAAGGTTGCGATCCTTTCTTACACCGCCAAATATGCCTCGGGATTCTATGGTCCGTTCCGCGATGCAGTTGGCGCAAGCGGCGCATTGAAAGGTGACAAAAAGACCTATCAAATGGACCCCGCCAATTCCGATGAAGCCATGCGTCTGGTCGAGCGTGATCTCATGGAAGGCGCAGATATGATCATGGTTAAGCCCGGCATGCCCTATCTCGACATCTGCCGGCGCGTAAAGGACACCTTTGCCGTTCCGACTTATGCCTATCAGGTTTCAGGCGAATATGCGATGATCCAAGCCGCTGTTCAAAATGGCTGGCTCGATGGGGAAAAGGTCATGCTTGAGAGCCTCCTTGCATTCAAGCGCGCAGGCTGTGACGGCATCCTTACCTATTTCGCGCCAGAAGCGGCAAAGGCCCTATCCCGCTGATACTCAGCGCGCCTGTATCTTGGAGATGACAGGCGCGAAAATACCTCCTATAGTGCAAAATCAGAAGAGCGGCAAAGCCGCCAGTCAACATGAGGCAAATATGAGCAGCTTCTCTAGAAGAAATTTTGCGCTGGGCGCACTCGCAATGACCGGTCTCGCGGCTTGCGCAAACGGTATTGGCAGCAATGGCGCGACAACGATCGACGCACGTGTGAGCGAAACTCTTCGCTACATGTATTCGAGCTACCCGCAGACTCAGGCGCTTTCGCAACAAGCAGCTGGTATGCTTGTGATGCCGCTTGTCACCGAAGTCGGTCTCGGCATCGGCGGTGCCTATGGACGCGGCGCATTGCAAGTCGGTGGATCATCGGTCGATTATTATTCGTCGAGCTCCGCAAGCGCGGGTCTTCAAATCGGCGGTCAACAATACAGCCATGTCTTGTTCTTCATGACGCAAGACGCGCTACTTGAATTCCGCCGCAGCAACGGCTGGGCATTGGGTGCGGACGTTGAATATGCCTTCGTGGATCGCGGCGAAACGGTTCGCGCCGAAACTACGACCTCTCGTGCACCAGTCATCGCTGTTGTCTTTGGTCAGGCAGGTTTCCGCGTCGGCGTGTCGCTTGAAGGCACCAAATACACACGGATTATTCCGTAAAAATACGATCACGCCTCCAGTCGGCTGCCTGCTCTACTTTGTTAAAGTCGGGAGCAAATCTAATTGCTTGCTTAGAGCGTTCAAGCGCGCTCTGAGCAACAACAAGCGCTCCTGCACGGATGGTCCCATTTCGGTGCGCAGCAAGCGAAGAAAGTCGCTTTTGCAAAAAGACCTGCACTTCGACATTGTCTGCGCCGTCACGCGCTATCAAATCAAAAGGTTCGGTCACGAGACGCTCGAGGCTCAAAGGTGGGACCCAAACTTTTAAACATTCCGCAGGCTCATCGTCACCGCTCTCGGCATCCATCAAAATCGATGAAATACGCCCCATCATATCGATTGCGGAGCCACCGTCATTGACCCCCGGAGAGAGCGCCTTACTCGCGATCTCCGCCAACATCAAAAGACCGAAAGCAGGATCTTGATCGGTATCTCGCTCTGGTGAAATATCAATATAACTCCATGCCTTAGCTGCATGTTCCAGCCCAGCATTCGTGAACCCGACAGGCTCGCCGCGTTGAACATAATCACCAACTGATACGGTGATATATATTGAATTCCCCTCGCCCATCGCTTGATCGAGTCCATGTGGAAAGATGCTTCTGATAAAGCCGCTCTTCGGCGCGACCAGCGGAGCTGCGTCGTCAGGAATTTGGATGTCTTGGGTGAGCTTATTTGCGCCCAAGGCTGAGGATTTACGCCGCGCTGTCAGCGCCGTTCGGGTCATATCTTCGATCCGCTGGGCCGTATTTCCGAGACTACCAAAAGTCTGAAGGTGAAAGATCCAAGTGATTATCATCCAGACAATCAAACAAAAAACTGCAAGCGTGACGACATAGAGAACAACGAGCTCTCGTTCGCCATAAAACCCAGTTTCACGCAGAATGATCGACAAGAGCGCATATATATAGGCACCGACAAAGGTCGAAAGGACGGACTGTGTTCGACTGTCTCGAAGTTGCATTCGATGTGCGCGGGGCGTCCATTGTGACGAAACCGAGCGGTGAACTGTGACCATGACAGAGAGCGAAAAGGTCGTCACCGCCAGCATGGAATTTGCAAGAATATCAAGAAGATGGTCAACAGACTTCGCCCCAATCTGGTCGGCGAGCGAAAAAGGAATAAACGAACCGAATAACTTTGCAACAAGCGTTGCTAGAACGCTCAAAAGGCCAATGAACAGGACACGAACAAGAAGGTTCCGCGTCATTCTCTTGAAACGTTCGATCAAAGTAGTGAACAATTTATATCCCTCGTTTATGAACAAACCTTAATCGCACCCAAAAGTTCCCAAGGTGACCTTATGACCCCGATCTTGATCCTTGCAGCTGGACGTTCATCTCGGATGCGCGGTGCCGACAAACTTTTGGAACTCATTGACGGAACCCCGCTTATACGGCGTCAAGTTCAAGCCGCACTTGAAACAGGTGAGGACGTTTATGTCGCGGTTCCGAGTTTAGAACATCCAAGGTGCGCGGCGATTGCGGATTTGAAGGTCACGCTTGTTCAAGTGCCGACTGCCGATCAGGGAATGTCTGAAAGCCTAAGGACTGGCATCCGCGCCCTACCCGCGGCGCCTCGCTTTATGGTGTTCTTAGCCGACCTTGTGGGTTTGACAGCCCAAGACTTGGTGCAAATGCTCAACTTCGAGCTGGAAGCGAGCACGTTGATCCTGCGCGGCTCCGATCAAGTCGGCAGGCATGGGCACCCGATTATCTTTGACGCAACGCTCCGAGCTGAATTCGAGCGGCTCACCGGAGACAGCGGCGGCGCAGAAATCATAAAGGCAAACAAACAGCGACTTGAATTGGTCAGGCTGCCGGACGACCACGCGACGCTTGACCTTGACACCCCAGAAGACTGGGCAGCTTATCGCGCTAAGCCTTAGGACAAAATAAATTCCGCCCGCAAGCCCCCTTGCGGACGGAATAATGTCTGATCCCCACCAACCAGACAGTGTATCGGGCGGCTTAACCGCCCGACACGTGTCTCTTTACTTGTTGATGAGCAACTTGGCTTCATGACGCTTCAGAGCGCGGCGAGCCGAGTTGTAGTCTTTGATGCCTTCGCGAGTGCGCAGTTCTGGGAACAGCTCGAAGATTTCTTCGCGCGAACCGTTACCAATACCCTTGAGGCTATAGTCACCAGGCTGGAAGCTTTCCGTCCAAGACCCGTTCGACAGCACCACTTCGTGACGTTCGAACATGAAGTGGATGTAGGTCGTCTTGGGCTGCTCCACGTTGATGATGCCTTGCGAGCCAACGAGGTGCTTGGCAGCGGCCAGAACTTCACGCTCTTCAAAATAGAGCTGAGTGAGGTCCGAGGCCACAAGCACTCGGTGGTTCGGCGAGACAATCATATCGCGCTCAGGAAGTCCGTTGCCAAGCGAGCCTGCCTTGATGAGAACCGGCTTGAGATGCGGGCTCTGTTCAAGTTGACCAAGCGAAAGCTCTTTCTGGCCGACCCAGGCGATTTCCTGAATACCGTTGTCACGGGTGATGACACGGTCGCCGACGCGAAGCTCTTCGACCAGACGTTCGCCCTGCGGGGTCGCGATCGTGGTGCCCGGCGTAAAGCACGGGATCACGTTCTCGATCTCGGAGAAGTTCATCGTCGAGCCATCGAGGAAGGTTACGACGCCTTTTTCAGGATCATTCTGGTCATAGGTGATGAAGTCCACCGCAGAGCCGCGCAGATCAAGAACGTCGATGTCCCTATCGTCGGGGTCTTCGCCGCCGACTACGATGTCGCCGCCGGTGCCGCCAAGGAAGGTATCCGAACCAAAGCCACCAAAGAGATCGTCTTCGCCTTCGCCGCCGATAATGGTGTCGGTGCCGTCCCCGCCGTAGATTTCGTCGTCATCGATCCCGCCGTCGAGGAGGTCATTTCCAAGACCGCCAAAGATCGTGTCGTCGTCGTCTTCGCCGTAAACGGTGTCGTTACCTTCACCTGCATCGATGACGTCGCGACCGTTATTGGTGACCGCATCACCATCCACATTCGGGATGTTGATAAAGTCAGGGAAGCTGTCGTCGAGACCGCCATAGATGAGGTCATCACCTTTGCCGCCGTCGATGGTGTCATCGCCTTCACCACCGATGATGGTGTCGTTACCGTCACCGCCGTCGATCGTATCGGCGTCTACGCCTGCGTCGATGAAGTCATCACCTGCGCCACCGTCGATGCTGTCGGCATCGTCGCCGGTGGTGATGGTGTCATTTCCATCGCCGCCATA
>JAYPUF010000131.1:0-6452 GCA_038133925.1 Marivivens sp.
GGGTTCGGTCTTTGGGACGCGCTGTCATATCGTTTCGCGTTGCGCCGTTGGAAGAAGTCCAAGGAGAGCGCCCGATTTGATGAACTGGAATTGCTGCGCAAAAATCGTTTCCGTGCACGCCAACTTCGCGATGAATTAGATCAACTTGTTCAAATCGCCGATAATCGTTTAGCGCTCCCTCGGATCGGATCTAATACCTTTACACGTCCCAAAGGGACAGATTGGTCGTGGCGTCCACAGATATGGCGCGGCTCACTTAGAGAGAGAGGCGTCGTCAGTATTCAAAGTAAGACCATGATCGGGGATGAGGTCACACTTTTCCACGATTGTCGGATTTCCGAATTGAACCTGCGCCAGCTGCGCAATCAGCGTGAACAGGATCTTGCCCCGTTTGGCCTTAGCATGGACGTTTTCCGCTTTGATGGCTCGTTTCTTTCACTGGCGGTCGATATTCCCGATGAAGCCTGCGCTAGTTTGAAAAAACGCCATCTGATTAGGCTCGACACAATTATTGAGCTCGAAAAGCCGATCGAAATCTTTGCGCGTCTCAATATTCGCCATGGACCGAATACGGAGCAAATTGTTCGCGAACTTCCGCTGCATCAGGATGATTTGGCGGTCGAGTTTGACCTTGCTTACACCAAACTCAATGAAAAAAGGGTGGAGCGCATGTGGCTTGACCTGATTTTTGAGGGACCGGAGATGAATCAGGTCACAATCCGCGATATGACCTTTAGCCGTTTCCCGCGCGCTGATCTCTGAGGAGGCTTTGATGTCTGAAACTGAACTCACCAAGCTTCAACTGATCGAAGGTGTCTGGAGCGGTATCCTTAAGGGGCCAGCGCTGACTTCTGGCGCGCCGAATTTGCGCGTCACGCACAACAACGTGCCTGTGGATGGTGTCAAAGTCCAAGCCGACCAAGAAAATGAAGGCTGGCGTATTACGATCCCTGTTCCTCTTTCGGCGGTTTCTGACGGTGTCCAGACCGTTCTCATCTCTGATCCTGTAACCAATGTGATCCTTGGAAACTTTACGCTTCTTTCAGGCGAGGTTTTTGATGATGACCTTCGGACGGAAGTTGGCCTCTTGCGCGCAGAACTTGATCTCTTGAAACGAGCCTTCCGCCGTCATTGCGTCGAAACAATGTAGGCTGACGTGGCGTTCAGAGTGACGTGAACGTAAACTTCACGCTATCTCCCTATCAAAGGGAGGCCAGAATGAACCAATACCCGCATCTATTTGCACCACTTGATCTTGGGTTCACTGTTTTGAAGAACAGGGTCCTGATGGGATCAATGCATACTGGTCTTGAAGAGACGAAAGACTGGAACCGAGTTGCGGAATTTTATGCTGCGCGGGCACGGGGCGGGGTTGGTCTTATCGTGACGGGCGGCATGGCGCCAAATGCAGAAGGCGCGGTCTTTCCAGGTGCATCGGGTCTTTTCACAGAGACGGATATTCAGAACCATAGAATTGTGACTGATCGTGTGCATCAAGCGGGCGGTAAGATAGCGATGCAAATTCTTCACGCTGGGCGATATGCCTACGGCAAAAACTGCGTCGCGCCTTCGGCCATAAAGTCACCAATCAGCCCGTTTGTCCCCAACGAGCTTGACGAGGAAGGTATCGAAAAACAACTGAACGATATCGCGACTGCCGCAGCGCGAGCGCGCCAAGCGGGGTACGATGGCGTTGAGGTGATGGGATCAGAGGGTTACCTCGTCAACCAATTCCTCGTGACACATACCAATCGCCGAACAGATGACTGGGGAGGGAGTTATGAGAACCGGATGCGTTTTGCCATCGAGGCGGTCAAGCGGGTTCGAGCGGCAGTTGGTGATGATTTTATCGTAATTTTCCGTCTTTCGATGATTGATCTCATTCCGAATGGATCGACACATGAAGAGGTCGTGCAGCTTGCAAAGGAAATTGAGAAAGCAGGTGCGAGTATCCTGAACACCGGCATTGGCTGGCACGAGGCTCGTATTCCAACCATCGCAACTAGCGTTCCTCGTAAAGCTTGGGCTTGGGTCACACAGAAGATCATGGGCAAAGTGTCGATCCCGGTGATCACCTCAAACCGTATCAATACCCCTGAGGTCGCAGAGGCAGTGCTATCAGACGGTTGTGCCGATATGGTCAGTATGGCGCGTCCGTTCTTGGCCGACCCCGATTTTGTCGCCAAAGCTTCGGCGGGCAAAGCGCATTTGATTGCGCCTTGCATTGCATGCAACCAAGCCTGTTTGGATCATACCTTTAGTATGAAAATGTCATCGTGCTTGGTGAACCCGCGGGCCTGTCACGAAACAGAACTTGTCATCGACAAAGCTGCCACTTCAAAAAAGGTCGCGGTGGTTGGTGCTGGCCCGTCGGGCATCGCAGCCGCACTGACAGCAGCAGAGCGCGGCCACCAAGTCACGCTGTTTGACCGCGCTGACCGCGTTGGTGGCCAGTTGAACATGGCAAAGGTGGTCCCAGGCAAAGAAGAGTTTCATGGTCTCATCGCCTACTTCGAAGCTGCAATACACAATTCTGGCGTGGACCTTTCATTGCGTACCGAGGTCACAGCCAGCGCATTGGACGAGTTTGACGAGGTCATCATCGCAACGGGCGTACTCCCGCGTGATCCGCAAATTTCAGGTCAAGACCGCGCAAATGTCCTCACTTATATCGACGTACTTCGTAACGACGCTCCTGTTGGCAAGCGCGTGGCAATTGTAGGTGCTGGCGGGATCGGCTTTGACGTGGCGGAAAAGCTGGTCACCGAGAACAGCCCTTCTACGAACCCGACCGAGTGGATGGTTGAGTGGGGTGTCGTCGATCCCGAGAGCCAACGTGGCGGATTATCATTGGAAGGACCCAAGCCCGAGCCCGCTATTCGCGAGGTAACTCTGTTGCAGCGCAAGGCGCAGAAACCGGGACGCGGTCTGGGCAAAACCACAGGCTGGATTCACCGTGCTGCGCTTCAGATGAAAAATGTCCGAATGGTTGGTGGTGTCGCCTATGATCGGATCACCGAAGAGGGGCTCTGGATTATCCGCGATGGGCAACCGGAACTAATAGAGTGCGATACTGTCGTGCTTTGTTCAGGGCAGGTGTCTGATCGCAGCCTCGCGGACGAACTGGTTTCCAAGGGCAAAACGGTTCACATTATTGGCGGTGCTGATCTTGCAGCCGAGCTTGATGCGAAGCGTGCAATCGATCAAGGCACTCGTGTGGCGAACGCGCTTTAGTTGTTTCCGTGCCCTGATCAAAACCCCTTAAAACCCTGATATTGTCAGGGCGAAGCCCAAGTCTCGCCCGATTTGACCCAGATAAACGTTCCCAATGAAGTCATTTTGAAGGGACGATTATGGATCGGCTCACGGAAATGGAGGCCTTCGCCACGGTCGTAGACCAAGGCGGGTTTACCGACGCAGCAAAGAAGATGGGGATTTCTAAATCCGCCGTTTCGAAACATGTGTCTGCACTTGAAGCGCGCCTTGGCGCACGCCTTTTAAATCGCACGACGCGACGGGTAAGTCCGACGGAAATCGGTCTAGCTTACTATGATCGGGCGCGTCGTGTCTTAAACGATGCTGGTGAAGCGGACGCTCTTGTCACATCGATGCAGTCGGCGCCTTCGGGCCTTTTGCGCATAAGCGTCGCAACTGATTTTGGCGTAAACCATCTGTCGCCAGTGCTGGGTGAATTCTTGCAGGAATTCCCGGATATCACCGTGAACATGGTTCTAAATAACCGCTATGTGGAACTCATTTCCGAGGGTTTCGACATGGCAATTCGTATTGGTGAGCTTGAGGACAGCACTTTGCGCGCCCGCAAGTTGACCGAAACCAATCGCCGTATGATTGCGTCGCCGTCCTATTTCCAAAAGCATGGCCGCCCGATGAAGATCGATGATCTGAACGAGCACAAGCTTTTGCATTATTCAAACCAAGCAAACTCTGCGGTTTGGAAAATCACAGCGCCATCGGGTGAAAAGCGCCAAGTTCGTACGGCTGGTTGGCTCACTGTCAACGATGGTCAGTCGCTTCTAAACGCTTGTATAAGCGGCCTTGGCATCGCCTACCTTCCGTCCTTCCTTTATGCAGACGCGATGGAGAAAGGACTTGTCGAAGAAGCGATCCCAGATCTGCCGATCGACACGCAAGGTATCTATGCAGTCTATCCACCGGGTCGCTTCACGCAGCCGAAAGTACGCGCTTTTATTGATTTCCTTGTCCATTCCTTTGCTGACAAAGGGCCGGACAATTGGTGACTTAATAATCAGTCCGTATCCGCCTACTGATTATGCCTCTGGGGCTCTCATCCCCACCGACTTTACGCGGCCTTCGGGCCGCGTTTTTTTATTCAATACTGAGAAGAATTGCCTCTACGCGGCGATTCTTGGTCCGACCTTCTTCGGTTAGATTAGTTGTGATCGGGGAAAGGTATCCCATCCCTTCTGCGTCAAGCTGAGCACGGTTAACGCCGTGATCAGTGACGAGCCTCTCAAGCACCGATCCGGCGCGTCGTTTCGACAAAGCAATATTACCTTCCAGTGAACCAGAAGCATCAGTATGTCCGACGACAGCGATCCGACGATTGGGATTTTTGGCGAGATACTCTGCAATCTCAGACAATGAAGCGAAAGCGCCCTGACCAAGTTGTGCAGATCCAGTTTCGAAATTGAGATCGTTCAGGACTGCGTGCCCAAGGATGTCGAGTTGGTCGGACAAGTCGAGCGAAGATTCCTCGGGTGCGAGCGCTATCCTTTGCGGAGCGGGCGTGTTCAGCGTGACTCCAAAATCGCTTTCTTCGCCAACATGGATGAGTTGAACGAATGCTTCGCGTGCGGTTCTGCTGACAAAGAGCGATACCGCTTCGTCCTCGTGTTTTGCGGAGAGAAAACGGAAGTTGCCGAGCGAAATCTGCATCTGGGGCGCACCAGCGACTTCTGTTGCAAAGCGGAAATCGTATCCACCGCAGTCGTCAGTCTCGCAATCGAGCAGGATTTCCCAACCTTCGGACAGAAGCTGCTCTCGGATCGGAGACAAAATCTGATAGGGCGTGAGGCTGTTCGAAGGAATACGGTATATTTGTTTGGTTACGTTTCCTTGGATCAATACAGTTGGAAATTGGGTTTCGGTCCAAGCACCGAGCGGCAGCTCATAGCCGCGTACCCCATTTTCGGGTTCGCTCGATTGAATAGCGTTTGATGGAAGGTCAAGCGTGAGGGCGGCCGCGTGAAGGGGAATAAATAGCAGGGAAATAGCAAAGCGAAACATGGACTGTATTCAAATCGTGTTAGGAGACCACGCGGTAATGGTATTGCCCAGCGATCACCATGCCTAGTGAAGAATAAAGAGTATTTGCGCCAATATTCGCCTGAGTAACCAAAAGCGAGAAATGTTCCGCTCCGTTTTCGCGCGCCCAATAGCCCATGGAGCGCATCATCGCGCGAGCGATCCCTTTCCTTCGGTATTGAACGCGGGTCTCGAGTGCGTGCAACATGGCCACACCGTTAGAGACACCGACATAGCCTGTCGCAGCCGCTCGCTCGTCGAGCCGGCCGAGAAATGTTGTCTTTGGGCATTGTGCGCGGTCCATAATGTCGAGCCTCGCTTTTCCGATCCCACCTTCAGCCCAGATGTCCTTTTGGACAGCGACAGGAGGAAATACCACAAACTGGGTTGCAGCTTTTGGGCGCTCGGTTGCAACGAGCTCGATTGGAGCGACATAGAGGTTCACCGGGTCTTTGATCACGAAACCACGATTGGCAAGTTCTAGATCAAGCGCATCTTGGCCGTGCCGGATCATAAAGATTGGCGTCTGCCCAAGCGCTTTCATCGCATCAATCGCTTGGTCAATATCGTAGTGCGTAGTCTTATCATGTGTCGCTGCACTTACGCGGCTACCTCCGCCAGCCCCCTCTCGGATCGTCCAATGGCCATGGGTCTGATATGAGGCGGCAGGCCAAGTTGCATCAATCACATCATAGAGGTCAAAGATTGCGGGGCTCATTCGGGAAACAGGTCCTTGAGTCTAACCATCGCTTCATCAACTCGGGCGCCGTCTTGGCCGCGTATTACAATATTCGCGCCATAAACGCCGTTACGTTGAAAAGGATAGGAACCAATTGAGAGGTCCGAGAACTTTTGTGCAAGCGCAGTTAGCGGACCCGCGATATCGCCTTCACCTCGATGAATGCGCAGGGTCTGAGAGAGAAGGGGTTTGCCGCCTGTCAACGAGGGCAGAACAGAGGCAACCATTGCTTCGAAAACGCTCGGCACTCCTGCCATGACGTGGACATTGCCAATCTTGAAGCCTGGCGCGGTGCTGACGGGGTTCTCTATCAAGGTTGCCGTATCGGGAATACGAGCCATCCGAAGGCGTGCTTCGTTTAGTTCTTGGCCTGATCGGTCGTAATGGGCCTGAAGAAGTGCGCGGGCGTCGTCACGCACATCAATAG
>JAYPUF010000132.1:0-6434 GCA_038133925.1 Marivivens sp.
CTGGAATTACGACCTACAAGGTGGCGCAGGTTTGGCCGCTTGATATGGAGAGTTTCCGTGAATGGGCAGAAGGGCTCGAACTCGTTGTCGTGGTCGAGGAAAAACGCAAGCTGATCGAGGGACAGATAAAAGAGGCGCTCTATAACGATCCCAATCGCCCCCGCATTTACGGCGGTAAAAAGGGAGCGGAGGTGCTCTTTACCGAGAAATACGCGCTCGACCCTGTGAACATCGCCGCAAAGCTTGGGCAGATCATCGAGGACGAAGGCTGCGGTTCCGAGCGCATACGTGTTGGTTTGGACAAGGTCCAAGCAGGGTTGCGCGCCCCCAATGCCCCACAAATCGCGGCTCGCACGCCATATTTCTGTTCAGGGTGTCCGCATAACACCTCGACCCGCGTGCCAGAGGGGAGCCGCGCCTATGCGGGGATCGGCTGTCATTACCTTGTCCAATTCATGGAGCGCGACACCATCGGTTCGACTCATATGGGCGGCGAGGGCGCGAATTGGGTGGGTGAGGCGCCATTCTCCAAGACCGATCATGTGTTCCAGAATATGGGGGACGGCACCTATAACCACTCGGGTGTTCAGGCGATCCGCTTTGCGTTGAGTTCGGATGCCAATATCACCTTCAAGATACTCTATAACGATGCCGTCGCCATGACGGGCGGGCAGGGGATGGATGGAGAGCTCACCGCCGAGCAGATCTGCTCCGAGCTTGTGGCCATGGGGGTCAAGGCGGTCGCGCTCGTCCATGACGAAAAGGAAAAGGTCGATCGCAAGCGCCTCCCCGCTGTTGTGAGGGTCGAAGAGCGCGCCATGCTCGATCAGGTGCAGCGCGACATGCGCGAGACCAAAGGCGTCACCGCAATCGTCTATGCTCAGACCTGCGCCGCCGAAAAACGCCGCCGCCGCAAAAAGGGCAAGTTTCCCGATCCGAGCCAGCGCGTCTTTATCAATTCCGATATATGCGAGGGATGTGGTGATTGCGGGGTTCAGTCCAATTGTGTTGCCGTTCTTCCGCTCGATACGCAATTTGGGCGCAAGCGCGAGATCGACCAAAGCGCCTGTAACAAGGACTTCTCGTGTCTCAAAGGGTTTTGCCCATCCTTTGTGACCGTCGAGGGCGGTGTTCCACGTAAAGCTGAAGCCAAGGCTCTTGAGTTCCCAGCTTTGCCAGATCCCTTACTCCCAACGATCACCCGAACGCATAACCTAGTGCTGACGGGAATTGGCGGTACGGGCGTTGTCACCATAGGCGCGATACTTGCCATGGCCGCCTATCTCGACGGCAAGGGCGCCTCGATGATGGAGATGGCGGGCCTCGCGCAAAAGGGCGGCGCGGTTGTCATTCATTGCCGTATTGCCGAGCGTCCCGAAGACATCTCGGCCATTCGCGTGGCGACGGGGGAATGTGACGCGCTCATAGGTGGTGACTTGGTGGTCAGTGCAGGGGCGGGGACGCTGGAACTTTTGCAGAAGGGGCGTTCCGCCGCTGTCGTGAACTCTCATGTTGTTATGACGGGCGAGTTTACCCGCAAGCGCGATTTCTCAATCCCAAGCAATGAACTTCGTATGGCACTAGAAGTGTGTGTGGGCGAGGCTGCCCAGTTCTTTGATGCCTCGGATATCGCTAAGCGTGGTCTTGGTGATACGATCTACTCGAATATGGTAATGTTCGGAGCGGGCGTACAATCTGGTCTTGTTCCCATCGGGCTAGAGGCGATCCGCGATGCCATTCGAATGAACGGCGCAAGTGTTGAAAAGAACCTCTTGGCCTTTGAGCTCGGGCGCTGGGCAATTGCGGATTTAGAGGGACTTTTGTCCCACCTTGTACCGCAGGAGGAAGATATGACGCCTGATTTTATGTCTGAGGCTAAGGCACATCTTTTGGCCTATCAGGGTAAACGTCTTGCCAGACGCTTCGAGCGTCTCGTTCAAAAAGTCCACGAACCCGAGCTAAAGGATGCTGTGGCGCGATCCTACCACAAGCTTTTGACCTATAAAGACGAATACGAGGTCGCGCGCCTACATCTCGCTACGGCTGCCAAAGTGGATGCAAGCTTTGAAGGTGTAGAGGGCATCGTCTATCACCTTGCTCCACCATTATTTGGTGGCAAAGATTTGAACGGGCGACCAAAGAAACGCAAATTTGGGTCAGGGATGACCTATCTATTCAGGGTGCTTGCTGCGGCCAAGGGGCTGCGCGGAACGCCGTTTGATCCCTTTGGATACAGTGCCGAACGCCGCGCCGAGCGTAAACTGATCAAACAGTTTGAAGCAGACCTTTCGCATGTCCTTAAGGCGAAAAACCCTGTTGCTGCGCTCGCGCTGGCAAGGCTGCCGATGGACATTCGCGGCTTTGGGCCGATCAAAATGAAAGCAATAACGGAGGCAGAGCAAAAGCGCGCGGATCTGCTTGCAAGCCTTGACAGCATAGAGCTCCGTGCTGCCGAATAGAAAAAGGGCCGTTTCGGCGGATGGATTTCTTTCGCAAAGCGCCTTATGTGTTGGAAAACACCCCTGTATGAACAGGGGACTCGTGAGGCAGGATCGGAAAATATTATGGCTGTCGGTGTATTTGATAGCGGGCTTGGCGGACTCACGGTGCTGAATGCACTGGAAAAGCGCTTGCCTGATGTTCCCTTTGTTTATTTCGGCGACAACAAACACGCCCCCTATGGTGTGCGTGATGCCGACGATGTCTATAACCTGACCACCGCGGCGGTAGAGCGTCTTTGGGACGCGGGCTGCGATCTGGTAATCCTTGCATGTAACACCGCAAGCGCGGCAGCTTTGCGCCGCATGCAGGAAAGCTGGATTCCTCGCGACAAGCGCGTCCTTGGTGTTTTCGTTCCCCTCATTGAGGCTCTCACAGAACGCCAATGGGGCGATAATTCTCCGCCGCGCGAAGTAGAGGTGAAACACGTCGCTCTTTTCGCGACTCCCGCGACTGTGCGCAGCCGTGCGTTTCAGCGCGAATTGGCGTTCCGCGCGATCGGAGTGGATGTCGAAGCTCAGGCCTGTGGCGGTGTTGTCGATGCCATTGAAGAAGGCGACATGATCCTTGCCGAGGCGTTGGTACGCAGCCACGTCGAAGCGCTTCAGCGCAAAATGCCAGAACCAGACGCCGCTATCCTTGGCTGCACGCACTATCCAATCATGGAAGAAGTGTTCCAAGACGCGCTGGGCGAGAACGTCAAAGTTTATTCGCAGGCAAATATCGTAGCCGAAAGCTTTGCCGACTATCTTGCTCGCCGTCCCGAATTTGTTGGGAAAGGCACCGAAAGCCTTTTCCTGACCACGGGCGATCCCAAGAAGGTGTCGGCACGCGCGACGCAGTTCTTACGACGCAAGGTCGAATTCCAATCCGCTTGATGCGGCAACATTTCGCGTTGTGATCGGGGCAACCGATAACTACCTCAGTCCCAAAGGGAAGATTTGAATGACCTATAACGTCGCTATTCTTGGTGCATCTGGCTACACAGGCGCAGAGCTTGTGCGGATCATCGCGACACATCCTGACCTTAAAATCGCGGCGCTTTCAGCGGACCGCAAGGCTGGCATGGAAATGGCCGATGTTTTCCCACATCTGCGCCACATCGATCTTCCAAAGCTCTGCACCATCGACGAGATTGATTTTGCGGGGATCGATCTGGCGTTTGCCGCGCTTCCGCATGGCCTGAGCCAAGCATTGGTGCGCGATCTGCCGAAAACCGTTAAAGTCGTCGATCTGGGTGCAGATTTCCGTCTGCGCGACCCTGCGGACTACGAAAAGTGGTATGGGGCGCCGCATGTCGCGGTCGAGCTGCAAAAAGAGGCGGTCTACGGTCTCACAGAATACTACCGCGAAGATATCAAGTCCGCGCGACTTGTTGCTGGCACAGGCTGTAATGCTGCGACCGTTCAGTTTGCACTCCGTCCGCTTATCGCCTCTGGCGTGATCGATCTGGATGATATTATCTGTGATCTCAAGAACGGGATCTCTGGGGCGGGTCGTAGCCTCAAAGAAAACATGCTCTTTGCCGAACGTTCCACTGATGTGGCTGGGTATTCGCAGGGCGGCAAGCACCGTCACCTTGGCGAATTCGATCAAGAGTTTTCGCTGATCGCTGGCCGCAAAGTCGAAATTATGTTCACGCCGCACCTCGTTCCAGTGAACCGTGGTATTCTGGCGAGCTGCTATCTGAAGGGCGATCCCGAAGCGATGCATGAGGCTCTGGTGCAGCAATACAAGGACGAGCCGTTTATCGAAGTGCTGCCCTTTGGCAAGCTGCCTTCGATGGGCAATGTCACAGGTTCGAATTTCTGTTTCCTCGGTGTCACCGGCGACCGGATCAAAGGCCGCGGTCTAGTCGTCTCGACGCTGGATAACCTCAACAAAGGCTCTTCTGGACAGGCGGTTCAAAACGCCAACCTGATGCTCGGCCTTCCTGAAACAGCGGGTCTGATGCTCGCGCCGGTATTCCCATGAGTGGTTTGAAGTCCCTAAAGAAACGTCGTCGCATTCAGGTCATCGTCTTGGCCTTTGTTGCACTGGCAATTTCGACGGGGCTGATCGGCTACGCCATGCGCGACGGCATCAACTTTTTCCGGTCTCCAAGCCAGATCGTGGCAGAGCCGCCTGCGGCGAACGAAACATTCCGTATCGGCGGTCTCGTCGAAGAAGGCACATTGGTGCGAGGCCAAGGCGAGACAGTCACCTTTAGTGTGACCGATGGCGGCGCTTCGGTTCTTGTTGCTTATACCGGTATTCTCCCTGATCTTTTCGAAGAAGGTCAGGGCATGGTCGGGCAGGGGCGCTATATTGATGGCGTCTTCCAAGCGACTGAAATTCTTGCGAAACACGACGAAACCTACATGCCCAAAGAGGTGATCGACGCACTCAAAGAACAGGGTGTTTACGTCGAGCCGAACGCTGCTGCAGCGACCAATTAACCTTTGAATGTGATGCTTGGTCCCATCAACTTGGGGACCGAGCATGAAAAACATCCAAGACATTGCTGACCAGATTGTCGCTCGCGAGGGCGGCTTTGTTGACGACCCCGATGATCCGGGTGGCGCAACGAACCACGGCGTGACACTCGCCACATTAAAGCGTCTCGGACGCGACCTGAATGCAGACGGGCGCATCGACAAAACAGACGTGCAAATGGTCACGTCTGAACTCGCTGCCGATATCTTTCTGGAGCATTATTATCGAACGCCGCAGATCGATGGGCTCCCCGATGCGCTCCAACCCTCCGTGTTCGATATGTATGTGAATTCAGGGGCGCAGGCTGTTCGGCTGCTTCAGCGACTCCTTGTGCTGATGGGAGTGAGCATTGCTGTGGACGGGGTGATCGGACCTCAAACGCTCGCAGCGGCCCAACGTATCTTTGAAAAAGCTGGCGTGCTTTTGGTGGATGCATATGGGATCGAACGGCGCAATTATTACTACGCGCTGGCTGATCGACGCGCACACTTGCGCAAATTCGCTCAAAGGCGCGATGGTGGAAAAGGCGGCTGGATCACGCGCGCCGAAACTTTCATTTCTCCACGATTTCACCTCACAGAAAACCAACATAATCAGAGGGTTGCGGCATGGGCTTGATTGGAAAACTTTTGGATGTTTTGTTTGGTAGCGGGCGTAATATCCTTGTCGAAACCGCAGGTGTCTTTCGGGAGAATGCCGAACACGGCGCGGATCGAGAAAGCGAAATGCGAACGCAGGCGCTTGCCCAATTTGCAGCTGAATTCAACCAACCCCGGTTCGGGCTGTTTGATCGCGTGGTCGACGGATTGAATAGACTCCCCCGACCGATCCTCGCGTTTGGCACAATCGGACTTTTCATTGCGGCAATGAGTGACCCAATCTGGTTCGCGAGCCGTATGCAGGGCGTCGCTCTTGTGCCGGAACCGATGTGGTGGCTTATGGGGGCGATTATCAGTTTCTATTTCGGGGCACGCCACCAAGCCAAAGCACAAGATTTTGAAGCGTCAGTGCTGAGGACAGCGGGGCTCGCACGAGATATCTCTTCGCGGGTCAAAACACTCGAGACACTTAACCCTGTTGAAACTCAGGATTTGGGGCCAATCGCAGGGACCGACGCTAACGCTGCACTCGACGAATGGAGGCGGGCACAATGACGGAGAACTGGAACCAGATCGCCGAGCGCCGGATTGGTGCTCTTGAAACGCATTGCGCGGTGGAAGAGGTTCACCGCATTTCCGTCGAAGCGCGGCTCGCCTCGATCGAGGACACGCTCAAATGGCTGGTGCGTCTGATCCTCGGCGCTTTTGTCACAGCACTCATGGGGCTCGCCTTTAGCGGTATGTTCTTTGTCGGTACCTGAGGCCAGTCGTCGCGGGGCCGCTCGCTCCAATTTGATTGGGCCATCTCAACGAATGCGGTAAACAGAATACATGATAGCAGAACTCGGACATTTTTCGCTG
>JAYPUF010000133.1:0-6354 GCA_038133925.1 Marivivens sp.
TTGGTAATCCGGGCAGCAAATATGCCCGCACGCGTCACAACATCGGCTTTATGGCAGTTGACCGTATTGCCGAGGAACACGGCTTTGCGCCTTGGCGTTCGAAATTTCAGGGAGAGATGACCGAAGGCCGTCTTGGCCGCGAAAAGGTAATCCTTCTCAAGCCCCAGACCTTCATGAATCTGTCCGGCCAGTCCGTTGGTGAAGCGATGCGTTTTCACAAACTAACGTCCGAAGATGTCGTCGTCTTTCACGATGAGCTTGATCTCGCCCCCGGTAAGTGCCGGCTCAAGTCGGGCGGCGGCCATGCGGGTCACAATGGGCTCCGCTCGATCCATCAGCATATCGGCGAGACCTATGACCGCGTGCGGCTTGGTATCGGGCATCCGGGACATAAGGATCGCGTATCGGGCTATGTGCTTCATGACTTTGCCAAGGCCGAAGAAGGCTGGCTTGACGATATGATGCGCGGGATTGCCGATGGGGCTGCTTCGCTGGCCGATGGCGATGGGCCAAAGTTCATGAACGCTGTTGCTCTACGCGTTGCGCCGCCACGGTCCTCGACCGGCACCAAGTCTGAGGGCACCAAGTCTGAGGGCACCAAGTCTGAAGGCACCAAGTTCGAGGTAGCGCCGAAGCAGAAGGCCGAACCTGAGGCCGCGCCAGAGGACAATCGCAGCCCTCTTCAAAAACTCGCGGATAAATTTCGCTAGAAAAATTGCCGTCTTATGGGCAGGATGACCCAAAAGAGGAGCGAGCAATGATCGAAAAAGACCCGTCAGAAAACGTGCTTGGAGGTGCGCTTGAAGCGTGTTCACTCGCGCCGATGACCGGTTTTTTTCGGAGCGGTGCCTGCGATACCTGCGCTGAGGACACAGGGAGCCATACCGTCTGTGCGATCATGACGGACGAGTTTCTGGCCTATTCAAAATACGTCGGGAACGATCTTTCCACACCTGCCCCGCGGTTCGGCTTTCCAGGCCTCAAAGCGGGGGACCGCTGGTGCCTTTGTGCAGCGCGGTTCTTACAGGCGCACGATGAGGGCTGCGCCCCCAAGGTGAACCTTCGGGCTACGCATCGGCGTGCTCTGCAAGTGGTGCCACTTGCGGTTCTACAGCTGCACTCGGCGGAGTAGCGTTAGGCAAAAGCCTGTCGTCCATCAGGTCTTCGATAAAGAGGCTAAGAAGCTGGGGCCGACCTGTGACGCCTGCCTTGCGATAGATGGCGTTCATTTGAGCTTTGACCGTGCCTTCCGATGTGGCGCGCACTGCGGCAATCTCGGCAAGCGGAAGCCCCTTGATCGCGAAGAGAGCGACGTCCTGCTCAGCTGGCGTAAGACCCCAATTCGCAAAATGTTCGTCCAAGAGATCATGGAAAGCGCCAGAGGCGAGCCGAAGACGGTCTTCGGCCTGTGTAGCGCGCTTGTGGGTCCGGCGAAGAGCAATGGCTCCGAGGGTAATCCCGATCAGAAGGCCAAGGGCCGCTCCCAATTCGATAAATTCGCTCAACTGCCACGAGATAGGGGCGAAACCAAGGACGGAGCTGAGGATATTCGACACAAAGAAGACGGCACAGATGATCTGAACCGCGAGAGCGAAGGCTATGGGAAGAGAACGCCTCATTCGCGGCGACCACTGGAGGGCATATGATCAATCATCGTCATCGCGCCCTTTGTCGTCATCTCGGTCATCGTCGCGATCGGCTTCGCGGTCGTTATCTCGGCCGCTATTTGAGCTTCCCTTGCCCGAGTTGGACGACTCTTCGTGATCATCCTCATCATCGTCGTCGTGGCTGCTGCCTGAATTAGAGCTTGAAGTCACAGTAGCTGTGGAAGTGGTGGTTCTTGTGGAAGTGGCTGAAGTCGATCCAGAGCCACTTGAACCGCTCGTGCCGGATACCGTTCCTGTGCTTGTATTGCCGACAGTTGGGATCACGATATTTCCCGAGCTGCGTTTACCGCCCGAGCGATACTCCCAATAGTCGCGAAGGATCTCTCCTGTCGTGGGGTTAATAACGATCTCGCGTTCGAGTGTCGCGTTCTTGGCCTCGATCTTGAGGCGGCCAAGCAAAGTGCGCTCGACCTCGAACTCGGTGAAGCCTTGGGCACGGAGCTGGCGCACGACAGACTCTTCGATCGTCTCCGCGTGGGCCGGAAGTCCAAGCGAAAGAGAGGCAAGCGTCAGGACCGCTGTGAGCGTTTTGCGAAGTGAGACCATAATCTATCCATTGCGGCCCCACGCCGATGGCGCGGGGCTCTTTTCAAAGCCAGTTTAGCTTTGGCTGCTGCTCGATGTCACCCTTTTTGACAATTAATCGTCGTCGCTACCACGGCCACGGTGATCATCATCATGATCTTCGTCATGGTCATCGTCGTCACCGCCGCGGCCACGACCGCTCTGGTGATCGTCATCATGATCATCATCGCTTGAGCTTGAACGAGACCCGTCACCGCCATGATGGCCGCTGTCGTCTAGGCCGGAATGGTGGTTGCTATCATCGTCACTGTCACGGGTACGGGTGCGGTTGCCGCCATTGTCATCACCGGTCACAGTCGTTGTTGAACCGTCCGAGTTGGTGATTGTCGTGGTCACGGTGCCCGCCTGATAGACCTGACGCTTGAGTTCAGCGGCGGTGGCGTTGTCATAGATCACTTCGACCTTGGTGCCATTGATATAGGCCTCGACCTTAGTTGTGGTCGCGCCGGGTTTGATTTCAAGGTTGGTATAGCCCGCCGCACCCCAGACCTGAATAATGCTGTCGGTGAGCGCGTCTGCCTGAGCCGTGAAGGCTAGGGATGCAAATACGGCTGAAAAAATAAATTTACGCATTTGATGTCTCCTCACTATTTGGGTTCGCCCGTCTTGGGTCGTGAAGCCAAATGGCAGCAAAGCGTGAGGAGAAGATATTGGACGCAGGTTTATTTAGGGACAGATAATCCTGAGTTTAGGAGCGTAAACAAAAGTTTAGGGCAAAGAAAAAGGCCCCGAAGGGCCTGTAATCTTTAGACTTTCATGTCGAACCCGAGGTGTTTGGCGACGGTGAAGATGTCTTTGTCGCCGCGACCACACATGTTCATGATGATGATGTGGTCTTTGGGAAGCGTCGGAGCCAGCTTGATCACATGGCCCAAAGCGTGGCTCGGTTCGAGCGCGGGGATGATGCCTTCGGTCTCGCAGCAGAGCTGGAAGGCGGCGAGCGCCTCTTTGTCGGTGATCGCGACGTACTTTGCGCGGCCCACATCATGGAGCCAAGCGTGCTCGGGACCGATACCCGGATAGTCGAGACCTGCGGAGATCGAGAAGCCTTCGAGAATTTGGCCATCGTCGTCCTGAAGAAGATAGGTGCGGTTGCCATGAAGAACGCCCGGACGCCCGCCCGTGAGCGATGCGCAGTGCTCCATCTTTTCATCAACGCCTTTGCCGCCTGCTTCGACGCCGATGATCTCGACCGATTTATCGTCGAGGAAGGGATAGAAGAGGCCCATCGCATTGGAGCCGCCGCCAATCGCAGCGATGATGGTGTCGGGCAGACGGCCCTCGGCCTTCATCATCTGTTCTTTGGCTTCTTTACCGATGATCGCTTGGAAGTCGCGAACCATCGCAGGATAAGGGTGCGGACCCGCAACGGTGCCGATGCAGTAGAAGGTGTCGCGCACGTTGGTGACCCAATCGCGCAGCGCATCGTTCATTGCATCCTTGAGCGTGCCGCGACCCGAGGTGACGGGCACGACTTCTGCACCCAAAAGACGCATACGGAAGACGTTCGGGGCCTGACGCTCGACGTCATGGGCACCCATGTAGACGACGCATTTGAGGCCGAACTTTGCACAGACGGTCGCGGTGGCAACGCCGTGCTGACCAGCACCTGTTTCGGCGATGATGCGGGTTTTGCCCATGCGGCGCGCAAGAATGATCTGGCCGAGCACGTTGTTGATCTTGTGAGCGCCCGTGTGGTTCAGCTCGTCGCGCTTCATATAGACCTTGGCACCGCCAAGGCGCTCTGTCAGGCGCTCTGCGAAATAGAGCGGGGACGGACGGCCAACGTAGTTCGCCCAGAGATCATCCATCTCGGCCCAGAAAGTCGGGTCCGTTTTGGCGAACTCGTATTGCTCCTGAAGATCGAGAATGAGCGGCATCAGGGTCTCGGACACAAAGCGTCCACCAAAGATACCAAAGCGGCCTTTCTCATCAGGACCGTTCATGAAGCTGTTGAAAAGATCGTCTGCCATCTTGGCCTCCCCACGTGTTGCATCCCAAGTAGCGCTCTGAGGCGGGACGGTAAAGGGGGGAGCGGGAATGCGGGGGGAAAATCAGCGTTTAGGGCTTGGGAAATGCCTTTTTCCACGCAGCTTTGGCCTCATCGCTTGTCAAAGGCGCATTGGCCTCGAGCGTGGTGTTGCGCGTGAAGTGAAACAGCGTCTTGGCCTCGGCCATTAGTGCGCGGTGGGCACCTGTATGGGCAAAGGATTTCATAGTATCACGCGTCGCCCAAGTGGAGACGGCAAAGAAAGTCCGGCCCTCGCGGAAGAGATCGACCTTGATACAGCCATCGGCGGCAAGCGCGGCTTTTTGGGCGCGAAAGGTCAAAAGGAAAAACCGCGGGAGACGGTGGAGGCCACGCACTTTGACACCACCGATTGAAACAAAAACCATAACACCCTCACAACTTTTGCGTGAAGTTAGGCATTTTTTCTGTCTTGTAAATACCTAGGATTGCGCGGCTTTTACGAAGGCGGAGATTTGCTCGGCGTCCTTGATACCTGGCGCAGATTCAACGCCAGAGGAGACATCCACCTGACGGGCGCCGGTGACATCAACGGCGGCGGCGACATTCTCGGGGGTGAGGCCACCAGCGAGCATCCAAGGACGTGTCCAGTATTTACGGCGAACAAGTTTCCAGTCGAAAGCGTGACCATTACCACCCGGAAGGTCCGAGGCAACAGGCGCTTTGGCATCGACGAGGAGTTGATCGGCAACTTGGGAATAGATGTCGATCTGATGGGTATCCTCGGGGGTGGCAATGCCGAGAGCCTTCATCACAGGAAGGCCATAGCGCGAGCGGACTTCGGTTACACGCTCGGGGCTTTCGGAGCCGTGAAGTTGGATCATGTCGAGGGGAACTTGCGCGGTGATCTCGTCGAGAAGCGCATTGTCGGGGTTCACGACCAGAGCGACCTTGGCCACACCGAGCGGAACCTGAACGGCAAGCATGGAGGCGTCAGCGACGGTTATATTTCGCGGGCTCTTGGGGAAGAACACGAAACCGACGTAAGCCGCGCCTGCCTTGGCCGCAGCTTCGACGCCTGCACTGTCGCGCAGGCCGCAAATTTTCACACGGACGTCAGGCACTTAGTTGCCTTCGAGAATCTGAAGAACGTCGTCGCGTCCATCACCATCGCTATCGCGCATGCGGGCCATTTCAGCCTTGAGACGCTTGTTCTCACGGGCGCTACGGGATGCTTCGCTGCGATACTGACGCTCGCGGAGCCATTCCCAGAAGAAACCAATCAAAAGACCCAATGCCACGCCTGCAAAAATCGCCATGAAGAGTGGGATTTGTATATCGGGCGAGATGCCAAGCAACTCGGCAAAAGCCTGAGGCATCGCGCGCAGCGTGACGAGGTCACGATTGGCAAGGCCAACAATAATCAGGACAAGGCCAATGATGGCCCAAAAGGCATAACGGATCGTTTTCATATACTTCTCTTATTCGCCGTTCAGACGGTCTCGAAGAAGCTTGCCGGTCTTGAAGAACGGGACATGCTTTTCCTCGACATCAACGGCGTCACCCGTACGCGGGTTCCGTCCGGTGCGCGAGTCCCTTTTCTTGACCGAGAAGGCGCCAAAGCCACGAAGTTCTACGCGATCACCGTTTGCCATGGCATTAGTGATCTCATCAAAGATCGTATTCACAATTTTTTCGACATCCCGCTGATAAAGATGAGGATTTTCGTCAGCGATCTTTTGAATAAGTTCCGACCTGATCATGGCCAGCGTTCCCCCCGAAGAGTTTTATTATGCGTAAGGTCCCTTACTTTGGTCCCAACTATAGCGGCTAAATCCTTTCGGGAAATAGTCTCGTTGCCCAAACAGCTATGTTTCAGGGGCAAACCTGTATCTTTTCGATACATTTAAGGCTGTGGAGTGACAAATTTCACAACTTTGACGCAGGTGGAGCACCGCGCGGGCAAAGCGATTCGGCAAAAAAATAGCTCCGGCGTTTGCACGCCGGAGCCGTTCCAACCCAACAAAGGGTGTGGAGATTAGTTGTCGCCCTTGAGGGCTGCGCCGAGAATATCGCCAAGCGAAGCGCCGGAGTCGGACGAACCGTACTGCTCAACAGCTTCTTTTTCTTCTG
>JAYPUF010000134.1:0-6323 GCA_038133925.1 Marivivens sp.
TCTTGTTGACGAACACGATACGGGGAACCTTGTAGCGGTCAGCCTGACGCCAAACAGTTTCGGTCTGCGGTTCTACGCCAGCGTTGGCGTCGAGAAGGCAAACAGCACCGTCGAGCACTGCGAGCGAACGCTCGACTTCGATGGTGAAGTCAACGTGGCCGGGGGTGTCGATGATGTTGAAACGGTACTTGGTGTCCGAAGTACCTTCTGCGGTCGGATCTTCTTGGCGCTGCCAGAAAGTGGTGGTCGCAGCCGAGGTGATCGTGATGCCGCGTTCCTGCTCCTGCTCCATCCAGTCCATGGTAGCGGCGCCGTCGTGGACTTCGCCGATCTTGTGGGACTTACCGGTGTAGTAGAGGATACGTTCGGTCGTGGTGGTCTTACCGGCATCGATGTGAGCCATGATGCCGAAGTTGCGATAACGCGGAAGTTGATATTCGCGTGCCATGTGTAAGACTCCTTACCAGCGGTAGTGGCTGAACGCTTTGTTAGCGTCGGCCATCTTGTGGGTGTCTTCACGCTTCTTAACTGCAGTGCCACGGCCGTTGACCGCGTCAAGGAGTTCGCCAGCGAGACGCTCTTCCATGGTGTTTTCGTTGCGGTTCTTCGCAGCAGCGATAACCCAGCGAATAGCAAGGGCTTCGCGGCGCTCGGGACGCACTTCAACCGGAACCTGGTAGGTTGCACCACCAACGCGGCGCGAACGAACTTCGACGGAGGGCTTCACATTGTCGAGTGCTTCGTGGAACACTTCAACAGGTGCGCGCTTGAGCTTGCCTTCAACGCGGTCAAATGCGTTGTAGACGATCTTTTCTGCGACCGATTTCTTACCATCGATCATCAGATTGTTCATGAATTTGGAAACTACGCGATCGCCATACTTGGCGTCAGGTAGAACTTCACGTTTTTCAGCGGCGTGACGACGCGACATTGCGGTCTCTCCTTACTTCGGACGCTTGGCGCCGTACTTCGAACGACGCTGCTTACGGTTCTTGACACCCTGGGTATCGAGCACACCACGGAGGATGTGGTAGCGAACGCCCGGAAGGTCTTTTACACGGCCGCCACGGATCAGAACCACAGAGTGTTCCTGAAGGTTATGGCTTTCACCGGGGATGTAAGAGATGACTTCGAAGCCGTTGGTCAGACGCACTTTGGCGACCTTACGCATAGCGGAGTTCGGCTTCTTAGGGGTGGTGGTGTATACGCGGGTGCAAACACCACGCTTCTGCGGGCACTGTTCAAGGTGCTGCGACTTGGACTTGGTGACTTTGGGCTGCCGCGGTTTGCGGATCAGCTGCTGGATCGTTGGCATTGGGCTTTGTTCCCTATCCTACACTAGTGTAGCGGCCCCGTAGGTCCGCGGTTATCGACACATGCTGAACGCGCGTCCGCAAACAGCACAAAAATTCCGCAGTCAAACCCTTACCGGAGGTTTGGTGCGGTGCGTTTCCAGAGGAACAAGGCAATATTAGCCCGGTTCATGTCCACTTCAGCTCTGATATGCGGGTAAAGGCAGACTACGCCCGACCCGGATGAGTGGGCCTATAGGGGGAGTCGGACAGGCTGTCAACAGCCAGCGGTCAATGAGGTAAAGTCTTTGCAGCTATGCGCTGACGAAGCTTTTGTTCACGGTAAAGCGTAAAGAGACCTGTCGCAACGACAACACAAGCGCCAGCGAGCGCGAGCCCATTTGGAATACGACCAAAGATGACGACACCAACGATGAGTGCAGCGATCAAAGACACGTATCTAAATGGTGCCACAATCGCGATTTCTCCCATACGCATCGCACTGACGGCAAAGACATATCCAACAATTACGGACGCACAAGAAGTTGCTAAGAGTAGGCTATCGGTTAGGGTGAGTGGCTTTACTTCGTCAAACGCCAACCACACGAGACCATATAGGGCAACTGCCCCCGCCCCTGCGGTCGCAGCCAAAAGAGATGGTGTTGACCGAGCGAGTTGACGCGAACAAAGATCGCGGACTGCAACGGTCAGCACCGTCGCTACTACCAATAAGGAGTAGATGTTAAACTCTTCTCCACCTGGCTGAATGATCATAATGACGCCGATGAAACCGATCACAATCGCCAACATGCGTTTCCAGCCGACTGCCTCTTTAAAGAAAAGAGCGCCCGCCAAAGTCACAACAAGCGGGAGAGATTGCATAATCGCGCTCGCGTTCGCGATAGACATATTGAATAGCGCTGGAAGAAACAGAAGAGCCGCAGCAAGCTCGGCGAAGCTGCGCAACGAGATTAGTTTCCACTCTCTACGAGGAAGATCAAATCGCAACTGACCTTGGTGTGCGGCAAGCGCGACCATTGCGAGCGTCACAACTGTCCCTCGCATCGCGAGGATTTGAGAAAGAGCGAGCTTCTCTCCGAGAATCTTGATGCAGGTATCGTTGATGGTAAAAGCCACCATCGCGATCGACATTAGCACCGCGCCACGCATGTTGTCAGACAATTTGATCATGCTAAATCGGTAGCAAGCGATCTCGCGACTTGCCAGACCAAATCATCCACCAAAAGAAAAAGGCCCCCGAAAACCGAGGGCCTTTTTTATGTCTATGCTTTGAAGATTACTCTTCGCGGCTCTCGGGGATGTCCGAGAAGGAAACATCTTCCGATGCCGACGGAGCAGCGAGTGCCACAGCGGCTTCTGCTTCTTCACGGCGCGCTTCAAGGACAACGTTGTCACGCTCTTGAGCGATACGGCGAACCTTGCTCGTAGCGCCACCCGTACCGGCAGGGATAAGGCGACCCACGATGACGTTCTCTTTGAGACCGACAAGTTTGTCGCGCTTGCCCTGTACCGAAGCTTCGGTGAGCACGCGGGTTGTTTCCTGGAACGACGCAGCAGAGATGAACGAACGGGTCTGGAGCGACGCCTTGGTGATACCAAGGAGGATCGGTTCGCCCGTTGCCGGACGGCCGCCGCGCGCCATTGCCTTTTCGTTGGCTTCGTCGAACTCGACTTTGTCAACGGTTTCGCCCTTAAGCAACGTAGTGTCGCCCGAGTCCTGGATTTCCCACTTCTGGAGCATCTGACGAACGATAACTTCGATGTGCTTATCGTTAATCTTAACGCCCTGAAGACGGTAAACGTCCTGAACCTCGTTGATCATGTAGTCAGCCAGCGCTTCTACACCCATGATCGCAAGGATGTCATGCGGCGCAGGGTTGCCGTCCATGATGTAATCGCCCTTCTGTACGAAGTCGCCTTCCTGAACAGGGATGTGCTTCCCTTTGGGCACCATGTACTCGACCTTGACGTCCGAATCTTCGGAGGACTCGATCGTGATACGGCGCTTGTTCTTATAGTCCTTGCCGAAGCGGACATAGCCATCGATCTCAGCGATGATAGCGTGGTCCTTCGGACGACGGGCTTCAAAGAGTTCAGCAACGCGCGGCAGACCACCGGTGATGTCCTTGGTCTTGGCGCCTTCACGCGGGATACGAGCAACAACGTCGCCGGCCTGAATGTCCTGACCGTCCTCAACCGAGAGAATTGCATCAACCGACATCGGGTAGGTAACGGGGTTGCCGTCGTCCTTGCGGACCGGCTCGCCGTCAGCACCGACAACGATGATTTCAGGCTTGAGGTCGCTACCGCGCGGCACAGAACGCCAGTCGGAAACGATACGCTGGGTCATACCGGTGGCATCGTCAGTCTCTTCACGAACAGCGATACCGTTCACGAGGTCAACGAAACGAACCTTGCCGCCCTTTTCAGCGATGATCGGGAGGGTATAGGGGTCCCACTCGAACATCTTGTCGCCGCGAGCGATGGTTGCGCCGTCCTTGAGGAAGACTTTGGAGCCGTAGCCAACCTTATGCTGAGCGCGCTCTTCACCGTTTTCATCAATGATCGCGAGGACCATGTTACGGCCCATGACGATCTGGTCGCCATTTGCGTTGCTGATGATCGATGCGTTGCGGAACTCAACCTTACCGGCTGCCGAAGCTTCGAGGAACGACTGCTGACCACCCTGTGCAACGCCGCCGATGTGGAACGTACGCATGGTAAGCTGGGTACCAGGTTCACCGATCGACTGAGCAGCAATGATACCGACTGCTTCGCCTTGGTTCACAAGAGTACCGCGTGCAAGGTCACGACCGTAGCACATTGCGCAGACGCCATCATCAGCCTCACAGGTGAGCGGGCTACGAATGCGCATCTTAGCAACGTTTGCCGTGTCGATGAGATCTGCACGGCGTTCGTCGATCAGCTCGCCAGCAGCAACGATTACTTCATCGGTACCCGGCTTCACAACGTCATCTGCCGATACACGGCCAAGAACGCGTTCTGCGAGCGAAACGATGACTTCACCGTCGTTAACTGCGGCTTCTGCTGTGATCGCCTTGTCGGTTCCACAGTCGTGCGAACGCACGATGCAGTCCTGCGCCACGTCAACGAGACGACGGGTCAGGTAACCGGAGTTAGCGGTCTTAAGTGCGGTATCCGAAAGACCCTTACGGGCACCGTGGGTCGAGTTGAAGTACTCGAGAACGGTCAGGCCTTCTTTAAAGTTCGAGATGATCGGCGTTTCGATGATCTCGCCCGACGGCTTGGCCATAAGACCGCGCATACCGCCAAGCTGCTTCATCTGAGTGACCGAGCCACGAGCACCGGAGTGAGCCATCATGTAAACCGAGTTCGGTTCTTTGACAGCGCCATTCTCGTCACGCTTTTCAGCCGAGATGGTGGACATCATGGCTTCGGTAACCTTGTCGTTACACTTCGACCATGCGTCGACGACTTTGTTGTACTTTTCGCCCTGAGTGATCAGGCCATCCATGTACTGCTGTTCAAAGTCCTTCACCTGATCGCGGGTCTCTTCGACGAGTTCCCACTTGGCATCCGGAACAACCATGTCGTCCTTACCGAACGAGATACCCGCACGGAATGCTTCCTTGAAGCCCATCGACATGATCTGGTCACAGAAGATAACCGACTCTTTCTGACCGCAGTAACGGTAGACGGTGTCGATGACCTGCTGCACTTCACGCTTGCGGAGCAGGCGGTTGACGAGATCGAACGGTGCCTTGGCATTCAGCGGTAGGAGCGAACCGAGGCGCAGACGGCCAGGGGTCGTTTCAACACGCTGGATAACCTCGTTACCTTCGTCGTCGATCTGCTTGATACGGGCAGTGATCTTAGCGTGCAGGTGAACTTCACCAGCAGCAAGAGCGTGCTCGATCTCGTCGAGAGTTGCAAAGGACATGCCTTCGCCCTTCATCCCGTCACGCTGAATGGTCGTATAGTACAGACCCAAGATCATATCCTGCGAAGGTACAATGATCGGCGCGCCGTTTGCAGGCGAAAGAACGTTGTTGGTCGACATCATGAGCACGCGTGCTTCAAGCTGGGCTTCCAGCGAAAGCGGAACGTGAACAGCCATCTGGTCACCGTCAAAGTCAGCGTTAAACGCCGAACATACGAGCGGGTGCAGCTGGATTGCCTTGCCTTCGATCAGAGTGGGTTCGAACGCCTGAATACCAAGACGGTGAAGCGTCGGCGCACGGTTAAGCATAACCGGGTGTTCGCGGATCACTTCGTCGAGGATATCCCAAACTTCGGGACGCTCTTTTTCAACAAGCTTTTTCGCCTGCTTCACGGTGCTCGAAAGACCTTTGGCTTCGAGGCGCGAGTAGATGAACGGCTTGAAGAGTTCGAGTGCCATCTTCTTGGGAAGACCACACTGGTGCAGTTTGAGTTCCGGACCGGTCACAATAACCGAACGGCCCGAGAAGTCGACGCGCTTACCCAGAAGGTTCTGACGGAAGCGACCCTGCTTACCCTTGAGCATGTCCGAGAGCGACTTCAGCGGGCGCTTGTTCGCGCCAGTGATGACGCGGCCACGGCGACCGTTGTCAAACAGCGCGTCAACAGATTCCTGAAGCATACGCTTTTCGTTGCGGACGATGATGTCAGGCGCACGAAGTTCGATCAGACGCTTCAGACGGTTGTTACGGTTGATAACGCGGCGATAGAGGTCGTTAAGATCCGAGGTCGCAAAACGGCCACCATCCAACGGAACGAGCGGACGCAGTTCCGGCGGGATCACGGGGATCACGGTGAGGATCATCCATTCCGGACGGTTGCCGGATTCAATGAAGTTCTCGACGATCTTAAGACGCTTGATGATCTTCTTGGGTTTGAGTTCACCAGTTGCTTCTTTGAGCTCTTCACGGAGCTGCTCGGCAGTGGCTTCAAGGTCGATCATCGACAGCATTTCGCGGATCGCTTCAGCGCCAATGTTGGCGGTGAAGGCGTCCATGCCATAGGTGTCCTGAGCGTCGAGGAATTCCT
>JAYPUF010000135.1:0-6199 GCA_038133925.1 Marivivens sp.
TTTACCGAACCGTCGGCAGAGGTGGACATTCAGTGTCAGTGGAACAACGGCTCTGTGACCGTGGGCGAGGGCAACGACTGGCTTGAAGTTCTT
Source organism: Marivivens sp. (assembly GCA_038133925.1). Taxonomy (GTDB): domain Bacteria; phylum Pseudomonadota; class Alphaproteobacteria; order Rhodobacterales; family Rhodobacteraceae; genus Marivivens. The sequence goes on from JAYPUF010000135.1 coordinate 94, forward strand.
GGCTCGGGCATGGTGCACCCCAAGGTGCTTGCTGCAGCCAAGATCGACCCGAGCATCTATCAGGGCTTTGCATTCGGCATCGGTATCGACCGTATTGCCATGCTTAAGTACGGCATCCCTGACCTGCGCGCCTTCTTTGACAGCGACCTTCGCTGGCTTCGTCATTACGGGTTCTCGGCGCTTGATGTGCCGACCCTTCATGGTGGGCTGAGCCGCTAAGTGGCGCTGAGCGCTTGAACGAAATGCGCGGGACCGAAAGCCCGCAGGCCGAATTGGACAAGAGATATGAAATTCACCCTTTCCTGGCTGAAGAAACACCTCGACACGACCGCTTCTGTTGACGAGATCGCAGAAGCGCTGACCGACCTTGGGCTTGAGGTGGAGGGGATCGAGAACCCTGCCGCCAAGCTGGCCGATTTCCAGATTGCCAAGATTGTGCATGCCGAGCAGCACCCCGATGCGGACAAGCTTCGCGTTTGCAAGGTCATGACCGCCGAAGGCGAGACCCAGATCGTTTGCGGTGCGCCAAATGCCCGTGAAGGCATCACCGTGGTTCTAGCGAAACCTGGCACCTATATCCCCGGTCTCGATATCACCATTTCGGTTGGCAAAATCCGTGGCATTGAGAGCTTTGGTATGATGGCGTCCGAGCGCGAGCTTGAGCTTTCGGACGAGCATAACGGCATTATCGAGCTTCCTTCGGGCGAAGTCGGCGAGAGCTTTGCCGATTGGCTGTCGGCCAATGATCCGTCCAAGGTCGAGCCCGTGATCGAGATCGCGATTACGCCAAACCGTGGTGATGCTCTGGGTGTGCGCGGCATTGCGCGTGACCTTGCGGCACGCGGATTGGGCAAGCTCAAGCCCTGCGAGATCGAGGCAGTGCCTGCGTCTTTCGAAAGCGACATCAAGGTGACGATTGACGAGGATACGCTTGACGGTTGCCCGTTGTTCACGGGTCGCTTGATCAAGGGCGTCACGAATGGCCCGTCGCCCGAGTGGCTTCAGCTGGCGCTCAAGGCGATTGGTCTGCGTCCGATTTCGTTCCTTGTGGATGTGACCAACTATTTCACCTTTGACCAGAACCGTCCGCTGCACGTCTTTGATGCGGATAAGGTCAAGGGCAACCTTCGGGTTCACCGCGCCAAGGGTGGAGAAGAGATCCTTGCCTTGGACGAGAAGACTTATGCTCTTCCTACCCGTGCTATGGCGATTTCTGACGACAATGGCGTCGAGAGCATTGCGGGCATCATGGGCGGCGAACATTCGGGCGTGACCGAAGAAACCGTCAACGTCTTTGTCGAAAGTGCGTGGTGGGACCCTGTCCAGATCGCTTTGACGGGCCGTGCTCTCAAGATCAATTCGGATGCGCGTTATCGTTTCGAGCGCGGCGTCGATCCGGAATTCACGCCGATGGGTCTTGAGCATGCTGTGCGTATGATCGTGGATCATGCGGGCGGTGAGGCCTCTGAGATGGTCGTTGCTGGCGGCGTTCCTAACTTTGCACGCGCCTACAAGCTTGATGCCAAGCGCGTTCAGAGCCTTGTCGGGATGGACATTCCCGAGAGCGAGCAGCGCCAGACATTGACCGCGCTTGGCTTCCGTATGGAAGGCGATATGGCCCATGTCCCGAGCTGGCGTTCGGATGTTCAGGGCGAGGCCGATCTTGTCGAGGAAGTGGCGCGTATCGCATCGCTGACCAAGCTTGAAGGCAAGCCGCTGCGCCGTGCGTCGGCAGGCGTGCCCAAGCCGATCCTGACGCCGCTTCAGGTGCGCACTTCGGCTGCGCGCCGTATGGCTGCGTCACTTGGCTATAACGAGTGCGTCACTTATTCTTTCATCGACCAAGAAGCGGCAACGCTCTTTGGCGGTGGCACAGATGCGACCCGTCTTGAGAACCCGATTTCAAGCGATATGAGCCATATGCGCCCAGATTTGCTTCCGGGTCTCTTGCGTGCAGCGGCGCGCAATCAAGCGCGTGGCTTTGCTGATCTGGCTTTGTTCGAAGTTGGCACCGCCTTCCATGGTGGCGAGCCGGGTGAACAGCATGTTGCGATCTCGGGCATTTTGGTGGGCCGCAATGGTCCCAAAGATGTGCATGGTGCAAGTCGTGCTGTCGATGTGTTTGACGCCAAGGCGGACATTGAAGCGATCTTGGCTTCGGTTGGTGCGCCTGCGCGTGTTCAAATCATGCGCAATGGTGCGGAATGGTGGCACCCAGGTCGTCATGGCCAGATTTGCCTTGGACCGAAAAAGGTTCTTGGCATCTTTGGTGAATTGCATCCGAAGATTTTGCGCGAGATGGATATTAAAGGCGCTGCTGTGGCCTTCACCATCTATCTTGAAGAAATCCCGCTGCCCAAGAATACCTCGGCGTCGCGTCCCGCGCTTGAGGCCTCGGAGCTTCAGGCGGTTGAGCGTGACTTTGCATTCGTTGTGAATTCGGATGTCGAAGCGCTGACCGTCGTGAACGCTGCATTGGGTTCGGATAAGGCCTTGATCGAAGACGTACGCGTGTTTGACGAATTCATTGGCGGAAGCCTTGGCGAGGGTAAGAAGTCGCTCGCCATCACTGTGCGTCTCCAGCCTAAAGAGGCGACACTGACCGAAAAGGATCTAGAGGCTGTATCGGCCAAGATCGTCGAGAAGGTCACAAAGGCGACGGGCGGCACGCTCCGCGGATAAAAGAAAGGGCGGTCCAATGGGCCGCCCTTTTTCGTTTAGCTGGGAATGCTCTTTGCCTTTTGCACTGCGGGCCGTGCATAGAAGCGGTCCACATAGGCAGGCACGTTCTTGAGGTCGTCATAGCCCGTGACCGCCGTGGCGCCATAGAAGTCCAGCCCCTTGAGCCATGGCGCAAGCGCGATGTCAGCAATCGAGAAATCGCCTGCAATCCACTCTTTGCCGTCCAGCTCTTGTTCGAGAACGTTCAGCAGGCGCTTGGCTTCGTTGATGTAGCGGTCGCGCGCGGTCGGGTCTTCCATCTTGGCGCCCGCGAATTTGTAGAAAAAGCCGAGCTGGCCGAACATCGGGCCGACGCCGCCCATCTGGAACATGAGCCACTGGATGACCTTGTAGCGTTCGGATGCGGTGTTGCCGATGAGTTTGCCAGCTTTGTCAGCGAGGTAAATCAGGATCGCGCCGCTTTCAAAAAGCCCGATTGGGGCACCATCTGGGCCATTGGGATCAATGATTGCAGGAATTTTGTTGTTTGGGTTGAGCGAAAGAAACTCGGGGCTTTTGACGTCGGCATCTGCGAGGGTGACGAGATGCGGTTCGTACTCAAGCCCTAGCTCTTCGAGCACAGTTGAGATTTTGACGCCATTCGGTGTGGGGAAGGAATAGAGCTGAATCACATTTGGATTTTTTGCGGGCCAGCGTTTGGTGATCGGAAATTGCGAAAGGTCTGCCATGTGTTGCTCCTTGGTCTGAACGCAACCTAATCATCTGAGAGCGAAATTTAACCCCTCTGAATGTGCGTATTTTGCGCTATAGTTGTGCCAGCGCGAACAAAAAACAGGCGCTTTAACGGAATGGGGAAATAACATGTTGAAAGAATTCCAAGCCTTTATCGCCAAAGGCAATGTCATGGACATGGCCGTTGGTATCATCGTCGGTGCTGCATTCACCGCGATTGTCAGCTCGCTTGTGGCTGATCTCTTGAACCCGATCATCGGTTTATTCACCGGTGGCGTGGATTTTACGAACAACTATTTCGTCCTGAGTGGCGAAGTGCCAGCCGGCGCAAGCCTTGAAGCTGCGCGTGAAGCAGGTGCATCGATCTTTGCTTATGGTTCGTTCTTAATGGCTGTGATCAACTTCCTGATCATCGCTTTTGTCGTTTTTCTTCTTGTTCGTCAGGTGAACAAGCTCAAGGACTCGATGACAGTTAAGGAAGAGGCTGCACCCGCTGCACCAGCAGGTCCGTCCGAGCTCGACGTTCTTCTTGAAATTCGTGATGCATTGAAGAAGTAAGCGGAACAGAATTTATAAAAGGCGGCTCCTTTCGGGGCCGCCTTTTTTGTTTTTAGATCAGAGTTTTCGGGTCAACCGTCGCGATGCCGAGCGCCTCACCGACAGCGGCATAGGTCAGTTGGCCAGCGTGCACGTTCAGGCCATTGAGAAGATGGGGGTCGTCGGCGCAGGCCTTTTTCCAGCCCTTGTCGGCCAAGGCGAGCATGAAAGGCATCGTGGCGTTGCCGAGTGCGATGGTCGAGGTGCGGGCGACTGCGCCTGGCATGTTCGCGACGCAGTAGTGCATGATGCCATCGACCTCATAGACGGGGTTCTCGTGTGTGGTTGCCTTGGAGGTTTCGAAGCAGCCGCCTTGGTCGATTGCCACGTCGACGAGCGCTGCACCGGGCTTGAGTTCTTTCAGTTGCTCTCGCTTGATCAGTTTTGGAGCAGCCGCCCCCGGCACAAGAACCGCACCGATGATGAGGTCAGCTTCGCGGGCAAGTTCAATGGTGTTACCGGCCGAGGCATAGCCGTTCTTGAAGGTGCCGCCAAAGACATCATCAAGATAGCGAAGGCGCGGAAGCGAGCGGTCAAGCACGGTGACATCCGCGCCCATTCCTGCCGCGATGCGCGCAGCGTGGGTGCCGACGACGCCGCCACCGATCACCAGCACTTTGCCTGGACCGACACCCGGAACGCCGCCGAGGAGCACCCCGCGCCCGCCGTTGGCCTTTTGCAGCGTCCATGCACCGACTTGTGGCGCAAGGCGGCCAGCAACTTCGGACATCGGGGCAAGGAGGGGAAGCCCGCCACGGTCGTCGGTCACAGTTTCATAGGCGATGCAGGTCGCACCAGACGCGAGGAGGTCGTGCGTCTGGTCCGGATCGGGCGCGAGGTGGAGGTAGGTAAACAGGAGCTGGCCTTCGCGTAGCATCTTGCGCTCGACGGCCTGAGGCTCCTTCACTTTGACGATCATGTCAGCAGCAGCAAAGACATCAGCAGCGGTCGAAGCGATCTTGGCGCCTGCGGCGACATAGTCGGCGTCGGAGAAACCCGCGCCGAGACCCGCTTTGGTTTCAATCGTTACGGTGTGCCCGTGGGCAATCGCTTCGGCTGCGGCGTTGGGCGTCATGCCAACGCGGAATTCTTGGGGTTTGATCTCTTTTGGGCAACCGATGTGCATGGTGCAGCTCCTTGGGTATTCGTTGATCCAAAGATGCCCCAGCTTGCGAACAATTGTTTTGCAAAGATTTGTATAATTTGGTCAAATATTAGAAGATCATTCGAAATACTTGTATTTTTACGGGAGAAATTTGCGTCAATGCAGCTTGATGAGACGGATATCCGAATCCTGCGTGCTCTTCAGAAAGAGGGACGTATTTCGAATGCTGAGTTGTCTGAGAAGGTGAATCTTTCTCAATCCGCATGCCATCGACGCATTCAGCGACTTGAAGAGGATGGCTATATCTCGGGATATGTTGCGCTTCTCAATCCGGAAAAGGTCGGGCGGAAAACCGTGGTATATGTCGAGATCACGCTCAGCGGACAGAAGGACGAGATCCTGACCGCGTTCGAAGAGGCGGTGGCACGGGTGCCCGATGTGATGGAGTGTCATTTGATGGCGGGTTCGGCGGACTATCTGCTTAAAGTGGTCGCAAAGGATGCAGAGGATTTTGCGCGAATACATCGGCGTCATCTTGCATCCCTGCCGGGCGTTCAGGGTATGCAATCGTCGTTCTCGCTCAAATCTGTGCTCCAAACGACGGCTCTTCCGCTTGAGTGACCGCTAGAAATGACAAACCCCCGAAGCGGAAGCTCGGGGGTCATCATTTGCGTGCTATCAGGTTCTCTTAGACGAGACCCTCGCGCTGAAGCTTTTTGCGCGCCAGCTTGCGCGAACGGCGGATTGATTCAGCCTGTTCACGAGCTTTGCGGATGGAGGGCTTCTCGAAATGTTGCTTGAGCTTCATTTCGCGGAAAACGCCCTCACGCTGTAGCTTTTTCTTCAGAACACGAAGTGCCTGATCGACGTTATTGTCACGTACGCTTACCTGCATGTGGTTTTCACCACCTTTCTAAGTTGGATTTGCAAGAATTTGCAGGAGCGGGCCGTATAGCAACCGTTCTCTTTTTTGTCTAGTCTGGGGGCAAC
>JAYPUF010000136.1:0-6186 GCA_038133925.1 Marivivens sp.
TATGCCGCCGAACGGTCCACCTTGGTCGGATCTTTGCCCGAGAACGCACCGCCGCCGTGAGGCGCCGCGCCGCCGTAGGTATCGACGATGATCTTGCGACCCGTAAGACCCGCGTCCCCATCAGGGCCACCGATCACAAAGGTGCCAGTCGGGTTAACCCACCATTCGGTGTCTGCCGAAATCCAGCCCTCGGGGAGCACTTCACGGATGTAGGGCTCGACGATGGCGCGGATGTCGGCGCTCGTCTGGCTTTCATGGGCGTGCTGGGTCGAGAGCACGATCGAGGTGACGCCAACGGGCTTGCCGTTTTCATAGCGTACGGACAGCTGGCTCTTGGCGTCAGGACGCAGTGTCGGCTCGCTGCCGTCTTTGCGCACTTCTGCCAGACGCTTGAGGATTTTGTGCGCATAGTGGATCGGCGCGGGCATAAGCTCGGGCGTTTCGGTGGTCGCATAGCCGAACATAATGCCCTGATCGCCAGCGCCTTCGTCCTTGTCGGCCGTCGCATCGACGCCTTGGGCGATATGCGCGGATTGCTCGTGCAGTAGGTTGGTGATCTCTACGGTCTCGTGGTGGAACTTGTCCTGCTCGTACCCGATGTCCTTGATACAGTCGCGGACGATCCCGTCTACGCGGCCCATGTAGTCGGCGAGTTTGTCTTGATCGGAGAGACCGACTTCACCGCCGATCACAACGCGATTGGTCGTGGCAAAAGTCTCGCAAGCGACGCGGGCTTCGGGTTCCTCAGACAGGAAAGCGTCGAGGATCGCGTCCGAAATCCGGTCACAGACCTTATCGGGGTGGCCTTCGGACACGGATTCCGAAGTGAAAATGTAGTTCTGACGGCTCATTGGGAAGTGCTCCATTAGGGTGTCCCCGCCACGCCAGGAAGCCGTTGTGACGGGTTTTGTTCAGTTTTTTCTCGTTAGGCTTGCCGCGGCTTGCGGTCAATCGGGTTAAACCCAAAAGGTGAAATGATCCAAAAGGTGGCGATTGCAAGCAACATTATCGCAGGCCACCCTTTAAATTTCACAAAAGGTGTTAACGGCCTGGGTTCTGGAAGTTTTACATCTAGCATCCCTTCCGTACCGAAAGGGAGGTCTGCAACAATCTCGCCCCTTGTTCCAATCAACGCTGTGACGCCCGTATTCGCAACACGCAACATAGGAAGACCTGTCTCAATGGCCCGAATACGCGCCTGCGCCAAATGTTGTTGAGGCCCTGCCCAATTTCCGAACCAAGCGTCATTCGTGGCAAGGATCAAAACATCAGCTCGCTCGCCGCTCGCAACCTCCCACGGAAAGATACCTTCGTAACAAATCAGGACTTTGACTTTGCCCAAGGCTCCTAGCTCAAACGGCTCACTAGAAACACCCTCGGTGTAGCCGCCCCCTTGCGATGCCGCGAGACCGTAAATTCCCAGTTGCCCGAAAATTTCGCCGAAAGGCACGTATTCACCAAAGGGAACAAGGTGCTTCTTGTCATAAGTTTCAGTTACCCGCCCCATGTCATCAAGGACCACGAAGGCGTTAAAGTAGCGATTGTCCTCCATACGATTGATGCCAAGACCAACTGGAGCGACGGCTCTTTCTGCGATATCGCTTAAGATTTCTTCTGAATACTCAAGAACATACGGAATGGCTGTCTCTGGCCAAAGGATAAGATCGGGTTCACCCGGCGCTGCTGAATAAGTCACAAGGCGTTGGTAAAAAACTTCTGCTTTCAGAGGGTCCCATTTTTCAGCCTGAGGCGCGTTTGGCTGAACAAGGCGCACAGTTGGACCGTCTTTCAGAACCTCATGGGTCGGCTGGTTTTGCGGCAATGCAAGCAAGGAAATAGGCGCAACGCAAACCAAAAAGGCTTTTGAATTACGATCTGCCAGCCATGCCAAAAAGCTGGCGAACACAAGCAATATAAATGATAGCCCCTCGGCTCCGAAAAGTGAGAAAAGCCCGCTGGCACGTGTATCCAAGAGAACGTGAGAAAACCCGCCCCACGGGAAGCCCGTGAACAGATGTCCGCGCGCTAGTTCTGCCAGAGCAAGTCCGACGGCCCAAGCGAGTAAAGATGAACGCTTCATGAAATTGCGCGCCATTCCAACACCGAGCGCCCAAAAAACGGAAAGTCCTGCGGGCAATAAGATGAGCGCAAAAGGCGCCATCCAGCCGTCTCTTTCAGGCTCAACAAGAAAGGGCCAAACGATCCAATGGAGCATCAATAGAAAATAGCCAAACCCAATTCTCCAAGCATCCTTGCTGGCCTGTTGCGGGTTCAGGGATCGTGAAAAAAGTGCTGCCCAGAGTACTAGGCCGATCAATGTCAAAGGCCAAAGTCCAAACGGGGCTTGCCCTAAAGCCAGAATCGCCCCAAGCAAAAAGAGAGCGAGGCTGCGAGGGAAACCCCTTGCAGCCTCAAATTTTCTCGAAATGAAGGTTCTTAGATCAAGGCTCATTTGTCTGGTTCAAGCGGACTCTCAGGCGCTTGATACGACGCGGGTCTGCATCAACAACCTCGAACTCTGGACCGTCAGGGTGCGGGATCACTTCGCCGCGTGCAGGGACATGTCCTGCCAACATGAAGACGAGTCCACCAAGGGTATCGACTTCTTCTTCGTCGATCTCTTCATGAGCTGTCAGGTCTAGTCCGATCTCGGCGTGGAACTCATCCAAAGGCGTTACAGCCTGCGCCATGTAAACACCTGGTTTTTCGCGCACAAAGGTCTGAGCTTCTTCAATGTCATGTTCATCTTCGATCTCACCGACGACCTGTTCAATCAGGTCTTCGATCGTCACAAGACCATCGGTGCCCCCATATTCATCTATCACGAGCGCCATATGAATACGCTCCGCTTGCATCTTCTGAAGAAGAACACCGAGAGGCATCGAGGGAGGTACATAGATCAACGGTCGCAAAAGTTCGCGAAGCGAGAAATTCGGCGTATCGCCGTTAAAGCCGAACTTGAGCGCAAAGTCTTTTAGGTTGGCGAGACCAATCGGCGTATCAAGCGTTCCGTCGTAAACCGGCAATCTGGTAAGACCACTTTCGCGGAACACCTTGACCAATTCGTCAAGTTCAATGGTCACAGGCACTGCAACGATTTCAGCTTTCGGAATGGAAACGTCTTCAACCCGCATTTTACGCAGGTTTACGAGGCCAGGTACGAATGGGGCCTTAACTTGAACGTCCGAGCGCACGTCAATCGAGTTAACTTCAGGTTCAACGGGGGAAAGAGCATCAAAAATCCGGCTGAAAAAGCCCTTATTCGCGCTCTCTATACTGTCATCTTCTTGCGCGCTTTGCGCTGCGATAGAAGGACCGTCAGGGGTGTCGGTCATATTCTCCAAACCTATAGTCGAACTTCTGGCTCGACCTTCAATATTCCGAATATGGGTCTTTGATACCCATTTTGCCAAGTATCTCTGTCTCTAAACCTTCCATTAAAGAGGCATCTCCCTCTCGAATGTGGTCAAAACCCAACAGATGGAGCACTCCGTGCACCATTAGATGGGTTGCGTGGTCCGTCAACGACTTGCCTGCCTCTTCGGCTTCGCGGGCGCAGGTGTCGTAGGAAATCGCGATATCGCCGAGCTCAACAACGCCGAAAAAGTCTGCCTCGGGAGTTTCTGGAAGTTCACCTTCCTCCTCTGAACTGCGCTCTTCGGCTGGCCAAGATAGGACGTTCGTCGCTTTGTCTTTCTCCCGAAAATCAGCGTTAAGCTCTTTGATGCGAAGATCGCCGCACCCGAGTACGGAAAGTTCACACTCGTCTTCATCTATATCAAGACGTTCAAGGACAGCCAGCGCGGCCTTTTCACAGATCGTTTCGAGGCCGAGAGCGGCCCAGCGATTGTCCGTTATATCTAGTTCAATTTGCATGCGACTAGGAACACTCGTCAGTCTAAAGTTACCGCTGCTCTATAGCGAAATAGACTGATCGCCCAGTAGGAATTACACCGAGCGCAAGAATGCGCTCGGTATTTGTTTCAGCGAAGAGCTGCTTCGGCTTCTGCCTCATATGCTTCGATGATCGCAGCAACGAGCGGATGGCGAACGACATCCTTCGAGGTGAAGTAGTTAAAGCTGATCTTCGGGATGCCTTTGAGCAGCCGTTCCGCATCCGCGAGGCCAGACGATACCCCACGCGGAAGGTCGATCTGGGTTCTATCGCCCGTGATGACCATGCGCGAGCCTTCACCCAAGCGGGTCAGGAACATCTTCATCTGCATTGAAGTCGCGTTTTGCGCTTCATCTAGCACCACAAAAGCGTTCGATAGGGTTCGTCCGCGCATAAATGCGAGCGGCGCAATCTCGATACGCTTTTCTTCAATCAACTTAGCCGTCTGCTTGCCAGGCAAGAAATCATTTAGCGCATCATAAAGCGGCTGCATGTAGGGATCGACTTTGTCCTTCATGTCACCAGGAAGGTAACCGAGTTTTTCACCCGCTTCGACTGCTGGCCTTGAGAGGATGATGCGATCGACCTGCCCGGTGATGAACATCGAAACTCCGACGGCAACGGCCAAATAGGTCTTCCCTGTACCGGCAGGACCAATTCCGAATGCGAGTTCATTCTTGAACAGCGATTGGACATAAGCTTTTTGAGCATCCGTTCGCGGTTCGATCAGCTTCTTGCGGGTTTTGATCTCGATCGGACCGCCTTTAAAAAGCTCCATTTGATCGCCGGCTTGTGGCTCAGTGCCCGCTTCGCTTGCACCCATCCGTAGCTCTCGATCAACGTCACCGAGCTCAACGCTTTTTCCCGTTTCAAGTCGATTATAAAGCGCATTAAGAACATCCACCGCAGCTTTGCGCGAAGAGTCTTCGCCAATCACCAAAAGATGATTACCGCGGCGCAAAATCTGTATACCCAGTCGTTCCTCTATTTTAGCAAGGTTCTTGTCATATTCGCCGCAAAGGTCGATCAGAAGGAAGTTGTCCGGAAAGTCAACCGCAGTTTCAGCGATCTCCGGGACGGCGACTGGCGGGGTAAGAACATTAGCTACCAAGCAAGACTCCTGAGTATGTGTGTATCTTCATCGTGGCAATTTGTGTGCCGCATGGCAAGTAGACACATCATATTGTGACAAATTGATAACAAAGAAAGGCCGTTGGAAGTTCCAACGGCCCTAGTTTGCTTGGGAATTAAGCAAAAATTAAAGTGAGTCAGGAACGTCCGAGCCTGCTTTGAACGGACCAATCGCGGTGTTGGGCGGTGCGACACCAGAACAAACCGGACGACCATCGGGCGTCATACGCTCAGAAAGATAACCCTCTACACCGTCATCAATGATCCAATGGTCACAACCTTCTGGGTCAACCCAGATACCGGCAACGAGTTGGCTGAGGTGCTTCGAGTCCTGACCACCGTCATACCAGCGATCAGACCCTGAACGCGTACCGCCTTCGATCCCACAGGCTGCGAGGCTCAACGAGACCCCACCAAGAGCAAGAAGTTTGACAAGTTTCATTTCTAGCTCTCCTTAACGCAGGCAGTAAATTTCGACACGACGGTTTTGCTGCATGCCCGCAGCCGAGCCATTATTGGCACGGGGACGACGCTCGCCAAAACCTTTTACGTCGACAACACGGGCACCAACGGATTGCGCAATCGAGGCAACGGCGTTCGCGCGATTGTCAGACAAGCGCATATTGTACTCATCCGATGCGCGGCTATCGGTGTGACCGTAGATCAGATAGCCGTATGCGCCGGTAGAACGGAAGAAATTAGCGAGAGTCTCGCGGCCCGAAGCGTTGATGTTGTATTTATCGGTTGCAAAAAGCTGATCCGAAAGAACGATACCGCAAATCTCAGAGCGGTGGCACACTGGAGAACCGTCGCGGTTACGGTGGGGCGACATGTAGCCTTCGAAACCATCATCCATAACCCAGTGTTCACAGCCATCTGGATCGATCCAGACAGTCGGCGTCATTTCGGTTCCAACAACAGTGTTCTGCGCATGCAACGCCGGAGCAAACGTCAACGAAAGCACACCAGCCATAACACCGGCCATAGTCATGCGCACGACTTGAAACATCGCATTTTCCCCAATCAAAGTTCCAAGTGAACAGAGGGCCGCCTTGGACCTTGCCACATATTTACCAAATTACCCGAAAGGATAGCCTAATACTGTCCTTTTGGAAGCCCAAATCGACTAAGTTTCAAGCAATTTTCGCAACAAATTGCCC
>JAYPUF010000137.1:0-6160 GCA_038133925.1 Marivivens sp.
GGTGGCGTCGATATCAAGTTGACCTCTCATGACACCTTCTTAGCGAGGATGTGACATCTGTCTAGTGTCCGAAGGACGCATAGCGCTTGACCTTGCCGCGTTGCGATGCACCTTGACGGTCATGACATCGCTCCCCCACACCTTTGACACATGGTTCGCATCGCGCGGTTGGTCCCCCCACCCTCATCAAATTGCGATGATCAAAAAGTCGCAAGCAAAGGCGATGTTGATGATTGCGCCGACGGGCGGAGGCAAGACGCTTTCGGGCTTCCTGCCAAGCTTGATTGAACTCGCTGATGGGGAACACAAGGGCCTCCATACACTCTATATTTCCCCGCTAAAGGCACTCGCGACGGACATCAAACGTAACCTGCTTAAACCGGTTGCGGACATGAACCTCCCAATTCGGATCGAAGACCGAACCGGCGATACCACCCAAACCGCGAAACGCCGCCAACGTGCTGATCCACCTCATATCCTCCTAACGACGCCTGAAAGCCTTGCGCTCCTCATTAGCTATGAAGATGCGCCGCGCATGTTTGCAGGCCTCAAACGGGTGGTGATCGACGAAGTCCATGCCCTGAGTGAGAGCAAACGCGGCGACCAGTTGATGTTGGCTCTTTCTCGGCTTGAAACACTTGCCCCCGGACTTCGCCGTGTCGGGCTCTCGGCCACAGTCGATTCTCCAGAGACCTTGGCCCTTGAAATCGCGCCTTCGACCGAAAGCTGCGAAATTCTCTTTGCCGACCCCGGTCCTGAACCTGACATCTCTATGCTGGTCACAGATGCGGCGCCACCTTGGGCAGGCGGCGGTGCAAAATATGCCATTCCCGCGGTGCTCGAAGAGGTGAAACGCCACAGAACGACGCTCATCTTTCATAATACTCGGGCACAGGCAGAAATCTTCTTTCATAACCTTTGGCTTGCGAACGAAGAAAACCTGCCAATCGGTATCCACCATGGCTCACTGTCTCGCGAACAACGCGAAACGGTAGAACGCGCAATGACCGAGGGCACGCTTCGAGCAATTGTCTGCACCGGCTCACTTGATTTAGGGATCGACTGGGGCGACGTAGATTTGGTTATCCAAATCGGGGCCCCCAAAAACGTTAAGCGCCTCGTCCAACGGATCGGCCGCGCGAACCATCGCTACAACGCTCCATCCAAAGCACTACTTGTTCCTGCCAACCGCTTTGAAGTCGTCGAATGTGTCGCCGCTCTGGAAGCAGCCCGTGCACATGATCTTGACGGGGAGCCGAAAGGTTCTGGACCGCTCGACGTTTTGTGCCAACATATTTTAATCCGTGCCTGCGCAGGCCCTTTTGACGCCAAAGAACTCCTCGCAGAAATTCGAACAGTTGGCGCCTACCGCACTCTCAGTCGCGCCACTTTCGACGATTGCCTCGACTTTGTAGCTACAGGTGGCTACGCCCTTCGCGCCTACGACAAATGGAAACGCCTCATCGAGCGCAAGGATGGCCTTTGGTATCTGCGCGACCCAAGAAGCGCGCGCAATATCCGCATGAATATCGGCACCATTCAGGACACTGATACCCTAAAGGTGCGCATGCGCGGTGCGGGCAAGGCACTCGGGGAAGTCGAAGAGGGGTTTGCGTCCTCTCTCACTCAAGGCGATACCTTTTTGATAGGCGGCCAAATCGTCCGCTACGAAGGTCTTCGCGAACTGACCGTCGAAGTGTCGCGGTCCGCCTCAAAGACCCCCAAGGTCGCCACCTTCAACGGCACAAAATTCGCAACGTCAACACGGCTGAGCGAGCGGATACTTTCGATATTGAATGCCCCTTCATGGCCGAACCTGCCGCCCCACACGGCTGAATGGCTCGACCTTCAGCGCCAAGTCTCTGCGATACCGCAAAATGGAAGCATCCTTGTCGAAACCTTTCCATTTGAGAACAGACATCACGTCTGTCTCTACGGCTTTGCAGGGCGTAACGCTCAGCAGACCCTTGGACTATTGGTAACGCGGCGCATGGAAACCATGGGGCTGGACCCGTTGGGTTTCGTCGCGACCGACTATGCGACGCTAATCTGGGGGCTGGAAGAGGTAACCTCGCCTGCCGCTTTACTGGACGCGCATATTCTTCGAGACGATTTGGAGCACTGGCTCTCTGGGAATGCGGTTATGAAACGCACTTTCCGTGCCGCAGCGACCATTTCAGGCCTTATCGAGCGCAAGAGCCCGCAAGCCCGCAAAACAGGACGCCAAGCCACTTTTTCTTCCGATATTCTCTATGACACGCTCGCAAAATATGACCCAGACCACCTCTTACTCAGGATTACAAAAGACGAAGCAATGCGTGGCCTCGTGGATTTTAGTCGGATCGAAGAGATGCTAGAGCGCACCCGTGGCCGGATTGAGCACCACAAACTAAAGCGGCCCTCCCCTCTTGCCGCCCCGCTATTCCTTGAGGTCGGAAAAGTGCCGCTCCTTGGCGCCGCGCGCGAACGCCTGCTGGAAGAAGAAGCCGAACGGCTCATCGCGGCCGTGGGCCTCAAGACCTAACTCACCTTTGTGCTCAAAATATCCCGGGGGACGTCTGCCATAGGCAGACGGGGGGCAGCGCCCCCTTGCTAATTAAATCACCTAATGGCACAGAACGAAGTATGAACTCGCATGTCTTTACTCTCAATTCGACGACACTCGAGGCTCGCCCCTCGGGGGCACTCTTCATTCCCAGCGTTGAAACCTTAGTTGTCTCAGACTTGCACTTCGGTAAATCTGATCGCATCGCTCGGCGATCAGGACTACTTGTCCCACCGTTTGAAAATCGAGACACCTTGTTGCGACTCGAAGCCGAAATCGACGCAACCAATCCCCAAACTATTATTTGCCTCGGAGACAGCTTCGACGACAAAGCGGCAAGTCACAGCCTTTCGCAGGATGAAACGCTTTGGCTCACTCGGCTTCAAGCAGGTCGAAACTGGATTTGGGCCGAAGGCAACCATGACCCAGGACCTATTGAACTCGGCGGCACCCACCGTAATGAAGTCGTCATAGAAAACCTGACTTTCCGACATATTGCCCAACCTGATGCCGAAGGCGAAGTCTCTGGCCACTACCACCCCAAACACCGCCTCGGCGGCCAGAACCGCCCTGCATTTCTATACGACAAGCACCGCCTGATCCTGCCTGCGTTTGGAACCTATACAGGCGGCCTTTGGACGGATGCCCCTGTTCTCAAGGCACTCTTCGAAGGTCGGGCAATTGCCGTACTTACAGGCCATAAAGCGATCGCCGTTCCCATCCTTTAGTCAATTTTCGAAAAATCCCCGCTTGCCTTTGCCCCTGTTGATAGAGCATTGACATGCACTTAGAGCGCCCCAGTTGGTGCATTGCTGCATGTTTTGTACGAATTTAAAGGAATACCGATGCCTGTTGTGGTTGTGGAATCTCCGGCTAAGGCCAAGACAATTAACAAATATCTGGGTTCCGATTACATTGTCTTGGCATCATTTGGTCACGTGCGCGACCTGCCCGCAAAGGATGGCTCTGTGGATCCCGAACACGACTTCGAGATGCAATGGGAAATCGCAAACGACAGCAAGAAACACGTTAAAGCGATTGCCGATGCCCTAAAGGACGATAACGCTCTCATTCTCGCGACCGACCCTGATCGCGAAGGGGAAGCAATTTCATGGCACCTCCAAGAAGCACTCACCGCACGCAAAGCGATCAAGAAGGACACCGCTGTAAGCCGCGTCACGTTCAACGCAATCACCAAGGCCGCGGTCACCGAAGCCATGCAGAACCCGCGTCAAGTCGATGCCCCGCTGGTCGAGGCTTACCTTGCACGCCGCGCGCTTGATTATCTCGTGGGCTTCAACCTTTCGCCCGTACTTTGGCGCAAGCTTCCCGGCGCAAAGTCCGCTGGCCGAGTTCAATCGGTGTGTCTGCGTCTCATCGTCGAGCGTGAAATGGAAATCGAGGCGTTTCGCGCTCAAGAATACTGGTCTGTTAAGGCTGTACTTTCAAACCCGCGTGGTCAGGAGTTCGAAGCTCGTCTGACGACGCTCGCGGGCAAGAAACTCGAAAAGTTTGATCTGTCGAACGCGACCCAAGCCGAACTGGCGGTTCAGGCGATCACTTCACGCGATTTGACCGTAGCCTCCGTCGAAGCAAAACCGGCGTCGCGCAATCCGTCTGCGCCCTTTATGACTTCGACTCTCCAGCAGGAAGCGAGCCGCAAGTTTGGGATGGGTGCACGCCAAACCATGAGCGCAGCACAGCGTCTCTATGAAGCGGGCCTTATTACTTACATGCGTACCGACGGCATCGACATGGCGCCCGAGGCAGTAATGGCCGCACGTGATGCGATTAAGCAGAATTTCGGCGACAAATACCTGCCATCCAGTCCGCGCATGTACAAGAACAAAGCAAAGAACGCTCAGGAAGCGCACGAATGTATTCGCCCGACCGATATGTTCCTGACTACTGAAAAGGCAAAGATCGCAGACGCCGATCAGCGCAAGCTCTATGACTTGATCTATAAGCGCACTATTGCCAGCCAGATGTCCGCTGCACAAATGGAGCGCACCACGGTCGATATTTCCTCGTCCGATGGCCAAGTGATCTTGCGCGCCACGGGTCAAGTCATGCTCTTTGAAGGCTTCATCGCTGTCTATGAAGAAGGCCGCGATGACTCGGTCGTCGATGACGATGATAAGCGTCTGCCGCAGCTTGCTGTCGGGGAAAAGACCGTCAAAAAAGACGTTCAGCCCGAACAACACTTTACCCAGCCCCCGCCCCGCTACACCGAGGCAACCTTGGTCAAGCGGATGGAAGAGCTCGGCATTGGCCGCCCCTCGACCTATGCCTCTATTGTCACCACCATTCAGGATCGTGACTATGTGACCAAAGACAAAGGCCGCCTGATCCCTCAGGACAAAGGCCGCTTGGTGACCGTGTTCCTCACGAATTACTTCAAGCGCTATGTGGAATACGATTTCACCGCTGGCCTTGAGAATGAGCTTGATGAGGTCAGCGCAGGCGATGCCAACTATAAAGAAGTATTGAGCCGCTTTTGGCGCGATTTCTCCGCCGCGATTGCTGAAACATCAGAGCTTCGCATCACCGATGTGCTCGATAAAATCAACGAAGTCCTAGAGCCGCACCTTTTCCCTGCCAAAGAAGACGGCAGTGATCCGCGGGCATGCCCAACCTGTGGGCAAGGTCACCTGTCGATGCGAACCGCACGTTCTGGTGGCGCATTCATCGGCTGCTCGAACTATCCCGAATGTCGCTACACCCGTCCCTTCGGCCCTCCGGGGATGGAGGAGACCAGCATTGGCCCTGACGGTAAGCTTCTGGGTCACGACGATGGCGATCCCATTTCGCTCCGTGATGGCCGCTTTGGACCCTATGTCCAGCGCGGAGAAGCGAATGAGGACAATCCCAAACCCCCACGCGCATCACTTCCTAAGGGATGGGAAGCATCCAGCGTTGATTTGGAAAAGGCTCTTACCCTTTTGAACCTCCCGCGCGAGATCGGGCCTCACCCTGATGACGGAGAGATGATTGAAGCGGGTATTGGCCGCTATGGTCCGTTCGTCAAACATGGCCGCGTCTACGCGAACATAAAAGAAGTCGATGAAGTCTTCACCATCGGCATGAATCGCGCTGTTGAACTGCTTGCTCAAAAGGCGGCAGGACGGGGCGCGCGCGCCGTTGCAAAACCGCTCAAAGAACTAGGCGAGCACCCAGACGGTGGCGCGATGGCCGTGATGGAAGGCCGCTACGGTCCTTACATCAAATGGGAAAAGGTCAATGCAACGCTTCCCAAAGGCACCGCGCCAGAAGATGTGACCCCTGAAATGGCTTTGGAACTCGTCAACGCCAAAGCAGCAACGAAGGGCGGCAAAAAGAAAGCCGCCGCGAAAAAGCCGGCGGCCAAGAAAACGGCCGCCAAAAAGCCAGCGGCCAAAAAGACCACCAAAAAAGCCGTAAGCGAAGAATGATAGAACAGCAGGCCACGCGCCTGCTGTTTCTTTTTAGTGTCCCGTAATTTCAAATTCTGCGTTGGCGGTGCGATCAGCTTTTTGCTGTGAACACACAGCCATCAGAGATAAGCTCTGGCGGAGTTAGGCAAAGCGCTTTTGCAACGGTCCACGCTGCAAGAACCTTTGGCACATAAACGCGTGT
>JAYPUF010000138.1:0-6152 GCA_038133925.1 Marivivens sp.
GAACCCCGAAACCTATGAAAGGTTTCGGGGTTTGCGTTTGCGGCCCGCTATCGACCTGCTTTCACAGGTTGGATCGCTGCCGTCGGGCACAGTGGTTGATCTTGGATGTGGTGCGGGTGCGGTAGCAGAGGCTCTTAGCGCTCGTTTTGATCGTGCGCTGATCGGCGTCGATGGGTCTTCTGAAATGCTCGCCAGGGCATCAGGATATGATCGTTTAGAGCAGGCCGACATTAGAACTTGGTCGCCTGCGGAACCTTGTGCTCTGATCTTTTCGAATGCTGCTCTACATTGGCTTCCTGATCATGACCAACTTTTCCCGCGACTTGCTAGATTGGCGAGCGGTGTTTTGGCCGTTCAAATGCCGGCTCAGCACAACGCCCCTTCCCACAAAGGTGCGCGTGCTCTGGCAGAAAGGATGTTTCCGTCAAAGTTCGACTATTCTGGCTATGCCTCCAATGTTATGGACGCGGTTCAATATGTCGAGATGCTTGCGCCATTTGGCAGTGTGAACGCATGGCAAACGACATACTTTCAACCGCTCGCAGCGGCAAAGGATGCGCATCCCGTTCGACGGTTCACAGAATCGACAATGCTGCTCCCGATTTTGGAGCGGTTGGACGAAGACGAGCAGAAGTCATATCTTCGGGCCTATGATGATCAGTTGCTTGACGATTACCCGCTCCAAGCCGACGGCGGTGTCATGTTTCCTTTCTTGCGGCTCTTTCTTACGCTGACAAAGGACTAGCTCTATGCCCGCTCTGAAACCCACTGATGTCGTCGGCGAAGTCGTCTGGTTGGGCTCAATGCCTGAATACTCCACGGCGACGATTAAGTCGTGCGCGCTATCCAGTCTGGAACTGACGTTTTCCGGCGCTGTTGGGGATGCTCACTATGGCGAAACGCGTGCATCTTGTGTGCGAGTTACGGCGCAATATGAAAAGGGCACAACGATCCGCAACACCCGCCAAATCTCGGTGGTGAGCGAAGAAGAGCTTGCCGAGATTGCGGAACGGCTTGGGATGGAGCGGATTGATCCACTTTGGCTTGGTGCGTCGATCGTTGTGCGCGGCATCCCTGATTTTAGCTTTGTTCCGCCATCTTCGCGTCTTCAGTTTTTAAATGGGGCAACTATCACGGTTGATATGCAAAACCGACCGTGCAGCATTGTGCGAAATACCATCGCGGCGCATGTCAATGGGCAAGGCGCAGACTTTGTCGCAGCTGCAAGAGGACGCCGCGGGATCACTGCTTGGGTCGAAAGAGAAGGGCAAATCGCTATTGGGGATAGCATCCGAGTGCATATTCCTGATCAGCGAGGATGGAAGCTCTAGGCTACAAAATGTTCCGATCGTGGAATTTGGTTTCCACCTTGGGCGATTCCGCTTTCGAAAATGTCGGAATCGGCCCCGTTCTTCGCTAGCGCTAGAGTTAGACATGGGAATACAGAGCCGCCAGGAGAGGGTGGCGTTAGTCCTATGGAGGAGCAATGAGCTACAAGACTGATATTCAGATCGCGCGCGAGGCCAACAAGAAACCGATCCAAGAGATCGGCGCCAAGCTCGGGATCGCAAGCGAACATTTGCTGCCCTATGGTCATGACAAAGCCAAGCTGTCGCAAGATTTCATCAACAGCGTTCAGAGCAAGCCGAACGGCAAGTTGGTCCTCGTCACTGCCATCAACCCGACACCTGCTGGTGAAGGCAAGACGACAACGACCGTTGGTCTTGGGGATGGCCTGAACCGCATTGGCAAGAAAGCCGCGATTTGTATCCGCGAAGCATCCCTTGGGCCAAACTTTGGCATGAAGGGTGGCGCTGCGGGTGGCGGTATGGCTCAGGTTATTCCGATGGAAGACATGAACCTCCACTTCACGGGCGACTTCCACGCGATCACATCGGCGCACAACCTTCTTGCTGCAATGATCGACAACCATATTTACTGGGGCAACTCGCTCGACATCGATATCCGCCGCGTCGCATGGCGCCGCGTGATGGACATGAACGATCGCGCTCTACGTCAGATCAACGTCTCCCTTGGCGGTGTTGCAAATGGTTTCCCGCGTGAAGCTGGTTTTGACATTACCGTGGCGTCCGAAGTGATGGCGATCCTTTGTCTTTCCAAGGATCTTGCTGACCTACAGCGCCGCCTTGGCGATATGATCGTCGCGTACCGTCGCGATAAGACCCCCGTTTATTGCCGCGATATCAAGGCGGACGGTGCGATGACCGTTCTGCTCAAGGACGCGATGCAACCGAACCTTGTTCAGACGCTCGAAAACAACCCTGCGTTTGTTCACGGTGGACCTTTTGCGAACATCGCACATGGCTGTAACTCGGTTATCGCGACGACGACCGCTCTGAAAATCGCAGATTACGTTGTGACCGAAGCCGGTTTTGGCGCTGACCTGGGTGCGGAAAAGTTCTTTGACATCAAGTGCCGCAAGGCAGGTCTCAAGCCTGACGCAGCGGTCATCGTTGCCACTGTGCGTGCGATGAAGATGAACGGCGGCGTTGCCAAGGCTGACCTTGGTGCCGAAAATGTCGAAGCTGTCAAAAAAGGCTGCCCGAACCTTGGTCGTCACATCTCTAACGTCAAATCGTTCGGTGTGCCTGTCGTCGTTGCCATCAACCACTTCGTCACCGATACCGACGCCGAAGTTGAAGCCGTAAAAGCCTATGTTGCTGAAATGGGCGCGGAAGCCATCCTGTGTAAGCACTGGGCCAAAGGTTCCGAAGGTATCGAGGATCTGGCCAAGAAAGTTGTTCAGCTTGCTGAAAGCGGCTCTTCAAGCTTTGCTCCGCTATATCCCGACGATATGTCGCTCTTCCAGAAGATCGATACTATCGCCAAGCGCATTTACCACGCTGACGAGGTTATTGCGGACAAGAAAATCCGCGATCAACTCAAGGAATGGGAAGCTCAGGGCTATGGCAATCTGCCGATCTGTATGGCCAAAACTCAGTACTCCTTCTCAACTGATCCGAACTTGCGTGGCGCTCCAACGGGTCACTCGGTTCCGATCCGCGAAGTGCGCTTGTCGGCCGGTGCTGGTTTCGTTGTTGTGATTTGCGGTGAGATCATGACGATGCCTGGTCTGCCAAAGGTTCCGTCAGCGGAAAACATTTGTCTCAATGACGACGGCCAGATCGAAGGTCTGTTCTAAGGTTATTGAAACTTGAACCAAGCAGGGGCATGAAGCGCAAAACTTCTGCCCCAGCAAAGCGCGCCTGTTATGGCGTGCGCAACATTGGGGCCCGCAGGAGCGGGCCTCGCAAATTTTTGGAGGTCGCCTGAATGGCTGCAAAAGTGATCGACGGCAAAGCCTTTGCCGCTACCGTCCGTGAAAAAGTTGCCGCGCATGTTGCTCGTCTCAAAGAAGAGAATGGTGTCACGCCTGGTCTTGCTGTTGTTCTCGTTGGCGAAGACCCTGCCTCGCAAGTGTATGTTCGCTCTAAGGGGAAGCAAACTGTCGAAGTCGGCATGAATTCCTATGAGCATAAGCTTTCCGCAGATACCTCCGAGGCTGATCTTCTTGCTTTGATCGACAAGCTCAACAACGATCCTGCTGTGCACGGTATTCTGGTTCAGCTACCACTTCCTGCACACCTCAATTCCGATCTCGTGATCAACTCGATTGATCCGGCCAAGGATGTTGATGGATTCCACATTTCCAACGTTGGCCTGCTCGGCACTGGCCAAAAGGCGATGGTGCCTTGCACGCCTCTTGGTTGCTTGATGATGCTTCGCGATTATCATGGCTCGCTTGCTGGGATGAACGCGGTTGTTATCGGCCGATCCAACATCGTGGGCAAACCGATGGCGAACCTCTTGCTTGCGGATAGCTGCACCGTGACGATTGCGCACTCTCGGACCAAAGACCTCGCGGGTGTTGTTCGGCAGGCTGACATCGTTGTTGCAGCAGTTGGCCGTCCCGAGATGGTGCCCGGCGACTGGATCAAAGAAGGGGCAACCGTCATCGATGTAGGTATTAACCGCGTTGATGCAGGTGAAGGAAAAACTCGTTTGGTCGGCGACGTCCATTATCAAAGCGCAGCAGCAGTTGCCGGCGCGATCACACCCGTGCCGGGTGGCGTGGGTCCGATGACGATTGCGTGCCTTCTCGCAAATACTCTGACGGCGTGCTGTCGCGCGAATGGGCTTTCTGAGCCCGAAGGCCTAACTGCCTGATAGAACAAATTTAAAAACCCGCTTCAAAGTGGGTTTTTTTGTGTTTAAGAAACCGATGTTGAACCAGTTTGGCTAAGTTGAAGCCGATTAAAGTCTTTTATTGAACCTCGCCATGAACCAAATTTTGCGCAGCAAATTGAAGCAGTTCTTCGAAAAGCGCCTAGTTGCGGTTTGGCTAATTGCGTCCACATTTCTTATGGTGTCTGCGCCTTTTGGTACGGCGTTTCTGTCTTTTGATCAGCGTTTGCTCTATTGGCCCATCATTGTGGGCGTTGCTCTGACACTTTCTGGTGCAATCCGCTTGATCATGCCGAACTTTGGCGCAAATGAGATTTTGCGCGATGCCGCCATAGGCGCAATTTTCGCGCTCTGCTTTGTACCTCTTATTTGGATTTTGACCGAGTTTGTCCTCGGGTTCTCGGATTTAGACCCGCAAGATATTTTGCGTTTATTCCGCGACATTACGGTTTTTTCTATTCTCCTATCGATCGTACGCGGTCGGTTCGAACGTCGGAGGTCGGTGGACCACGCGGTTGAGCCTCAAGAAGGTTCAGAAAGGCCTCGACTTTTTGATCGGTTTGCCGCGCCTGAAGATGCCCAAATTATGCGGCTTGCGGCTGATAATCACTATGTGGATGTTTTCCTAGACAATGGCACCACCGAGCGCCTGCTGATGCGTTTGCGCGACGCTGTTGCTGAAATTGATCTAGTTGATGGATTTTACACGCATCGCTCGCACTGGGTCTCAGGTGCTTTTGCAGTTCAAGGGCACCGCGACGCAGGGCGCGACTACGTGGTTATGAGCGATGAGTTCCTTGTTCCGGTCTCACGTACCTATAAAGCGGCTCTCGTTGAAAAGGGCTTTAGTTTTTAATTGATCCGAGTGATCAAACCGCCGGCATGGCGCTGTACATGTCCTGCTAGTTCTAGAGTGACAAGGGCAGGAGAGACCTCGCGCGCACTTGAAGCGAGATCGCGGATCAATTGATCTTCAGCAACGGGCGATGGCCCAAGTTTCTCAAGTATCTGATTGTGGAGCTTTGCGGTTTCTCGGAGCGGGAGCGATTGTTGCTTTGGCTCTTGGGGGTGCTTCACGTCTTGTGAGATTTGCGACCTTTGGAGAGCCTCGATCACGTCCTCGGCCGAGCGAATCAAAGTTGCCCCATCGCGGATCAAAGCGTTGCATCCGGATGCCCGTCCGTCAAATGGGTGCCCCGGAACTGCAAGAACCTCGCGGCCTTGGGAAAGTGCGCTTTGGGTCGTGATCAAAGTTCCCGAACGCGATGCTGCTTCAATCACGATGACCGCTTGGGCAATGCCCGAAACTATCCGATTGCGAGGTGGGAAGTGTCGAGCTTGCGGGGGCAGGCCGATAGGCTGTTCGGAAAGTCGAAGCCCATTGGTTGTGATCTGTTTCGCGAGCGTTTCGTTTTCTTTGGGGTAAATGACGTCAACACCCCCTGCTTGGACGGCAATGGTCCCCACTGGGAGTGCAGCCTCATGAGCGGCGGTATCAATTCCCCGCGCAAGGCCGGAGACAACGCAATAGCCCGCGGAACCGAGGTCGATTGCGAGCTTTCGTGCCATCCGAAGACCCAAAGAGGACGCATTTCGGGCCCCGACGATGGCGATCATTGGTCTTCGAAGTACTTTGGCTTGCCCCGTGGACCAGAGCAGCGGGGGCGCGTCGTCGATTTGTGCCAGCAGGTCAGGGTATTCTGGTTCCCCTATTGCGACGAGCCGCGCCTGAGCGTTGCGCCCTGCTTTGAGTTCGGCAGCGACTACACCTTCGGGGCAGGGGGCATAGTCGGAAACGCCAGCTGCTCGGGCTACCTCCGGTAGGGCAACCAAGGCTTCAGTCGCGGAGCCAAACTCGCTCAGCAATCGATAGAAGGTGGCAATTCCAACGCGGCGCGAGCGTAACAGGCGGAGCCAAGCGAAGCGTTCTTCTTCCGTGGTGGGTG
>JAYPUF010000139.1:0-5991 GCA_038133925.1 Marivivens sp.
TGAAGGCCCTTAAATCGCGCCTTTACCAGATGGAGCTTGATAAGCGGAATGCCGCTATCAACGAAGCCCACGAGGCCAAAGGCGAGGCAGGTTGGGGCAACCAGATCCGTTCGTACGTTCTGCAGCCCTATCAGATGGTCAAGGATCTTCGCACGAGCCACGAAACTTCGGATACCCAAGGTGTGCTTGACGGCGACCTAGATGGGTTCATGGCCGCGACGCTTGCGCTTCAGGTGTCCGGAAAATCCCGAGCGGACGCAAACGCCGAAGAATAATCCAAAAGGCCCCAAGCGGGGCCTTTTTTCATATGTAGACCGCGACCGTTGCGCACAGTGCTGCGATGACAAGTGCCGCCGCGTTCAGACGGCGCAAGTGTCCACCCACGCGGAGCGCATTTGCCGAAGTGGCGATGATCACTAACAAGGCGATCCATACGGCGCGTTTGAGGGCAACTTGGTCTTGCACCCAAGTGAGGCCCGCACTGAGCAGAATAAAGTATGCTGCGCCTAAGCCAATCATGATCCGCTTGAATTCACCCGTCCAAAGCTGGCCGCGCTCGTTGGTAATTGGAATTGACTTGATGGATTGCCAATAAATGATTGTGCCAAATAGCGCCCCAGCGACAGTCCAAATAAGGACATAGGGAAAGAGAGCTGAATACCCGTCCACCGTCCACAAGACCATGCACAGCCCCCAGAAATATCCTTCGACGAAGGCAACCCTGAGCCGATGCGCGATATGGTCAGCGCTGGTTTGTGCTGACTTGGCACTCTCTGAAATGCTCGCGATGAGGGGGCGTAAAGAAAGCGATGTTGCAGCCACAAAAAGGACCGAAGGGATCAACCATTCATTGAGAATATACTTGTTTATGAAGTGGCCTCCCAAGAAAAAGACAACGGCCACAAAGATAGTTTCGGGAAACGGTGAAAATTCTTTGATTGATTTCATGTGAATTTCTTTCAACTTTTGGGAGAGTATAATCTTGCCGCTCGCATTCCTTCAACCATGATAAATATTTCAAAAATGTTTTGTCTTAGCGCCGTCATCGACTAACCTGAACCAAAGGCAGGGAGGCCGTTTATGTCTGCAACCGTTGATGCACCCCCACCGTCCAAGATGCCGCTTGTCGGCGAATTGAGCCTTGGCGATATCATGGCCTCGCTCAAAGCTGGGATTTATGACTTCCGTCGCGCACCTCTCTTTGGGCTGTTCTTTTCAGCCGTCTATGTGGTGATCGGGTTTTTGCTCATCACACTTGGGGCAGGGCACGTGAGCTGGGTCCTTGTGACCTCGCTCGGTTTTCCTCTGGCCGCGCCTTTTGCAGCCGTTGGGCTATACGAGGTGAGCCGCCGCCTTGAGGCTGGCAAGCCGCTGGTATGGCGAGATGTGCTTGGTGTCGTTTGGCAGGAACGTACGCGCCAAGTTCCTTGGCTCGGCGCTGTAATCGTAATCTATTTTCTCTTCTGGACCTTTCTCGCCCATATGATCTTTGCCGTCTTTATGGGGCTTGCCGTGATGACCAGCGTTTCAACAAGCTTTGATGTCTTCTTCACCTCGCGTGGGCTTAGCATGATCGCGGTCGAGCTTGGCATTGGCGCTATTCTGTCCTTCCTTTTGTTTTCTTTGACAGTCGTGAGCATTCCGCTCGTCCTTGAGAAAGAAATCGATTTTGTGAGCGCAATGCTGCTGTCCCTTCGGACTGTAGCTTCGAACCTGCCGATCATGCTCGTTTGGGCGGCGATCATCGCAGCGGTGAGCCTGATAGCGCTCGCGCCCTATTTTCTTGGACTGATGATCGTCTTGCCGATCTTTGGGCATGCGACTTGGCACTTATATAGGCGGGCACTTTACGATCCCGTGTAACAGTGTCGTTGCTCAAAACAAAAAAGGCGCCGTAATCGGCGCCTTTTTCATGTATCGAGATCGCTCTTTACTCAGCAGACGGGGCCGCAGGTTTCTTCGCTGCACCAGTGGTGTCGAGCGGGTTGTCCTGACGCTGAACCGAACCTTCAAAGTGGGCGCCGGATTCAATCGCGATTGTTTTGTGGATAATGTCGCCTTCGACGCGGGCGGTCGAGGTGAGGCGGACCTTGAGGCCGCGAACACGGCCAATGATGCGACCGTTGATCACAACGTCATCAGCGACAACTTCGCCTTTGATCGTCGCGGTTTCGCCAATGGTCAGAAGGTGCGCACGAATGTCACCATCAACTTGACCTTCGACTTGGATGTCGCCGGTGGTCTTGAGGTTGCCCTTTACGTGTAGGTCAGCCGAAAGGACCGACGCAGGCGGCTTGGCCTTGGGCGCAGAAGCCTTGAAGTCGCTCGAAGTAGCAGGAGCGGCAGCCGGCGTCACCGGAGTGTTGGTTTCGGTGGCCTTGGGGCCCGGCTCGTTGATTTTGCTCTTAGAAAACATCTTGTCCAGCTCTTATATAGATCATCGGGTTCACAGCATTTCCGCCAACGCGAACTTCATAGTGAAGGTGAGGTCCGGTTGAACGTCCAGAGTTCCCCATATCACCAATTCGGTCCCCGCGCGAGACCCTTTGGCCAACGTTGACGCGAATTGCGTTCAAATGTCCGTAACGAGTTTCGATCCCGAACTCGTGTTGGATCTTGATCAAGCGGCCATAGCCTGAAGACCAACCTGCATGGGTGACGACACCGTCAGCCGTAGAATAGATCGGAGTTCCCACAGGCCCCGCAAAATCGGTGCCTGCGTGCAAGCGGCCCCAGCGGGTGCCAAAGCCGGAAGTCAGGCGATAGTTGCTTTTGACCGGCATTGCAAAGGGCGCGCGCTCTGCTGCGATGCGATAAAGGTTGATGCGGTCAAGATTGCCAAGGATGCTGTTTGCGCGGAGCGCGTCTGCATCAGGTTCGGCGCCTCTGGTCGAAAACTGGATCGGCATAAGCGGACCGCCCGTACCAGAATATCCGCGGCGCACTTGGTCAAGAATGCGCTCTGGGTCCATACCTGCGGCTTTGAACATCTTATCCAGTGGCTCGACCGAGACGAGCATCGCCTCTTCGAGTTGGCGGAAGATGTCGTCGTTGCGCTCTTGAAGAAGGCGAAGTTCAAGCGTCATTTCAGCGGCATGATCAATTGCCGACTGTGCGTCTGTCTTGATCTGGTCACGCTCGGCCGCGGTCTGAGCGAGCGCTTCGGTGAGCATGTCAACGGTGCCTGTCATTTCGGAGCTAGCAAAGGCGATTGCGCCGCCTTCGGTGTTGCCTTCGATGCGTGAACGGAGCGAGGCAAGATCATCTTTGATGCCTTCACGTTCGTTCATTGTGCGGCGGAGTGTTGCCTGAATAACTTCGATACCGGTTTCCAATTCGCGGCGGCGGTCCTCGGAGGCAAGCAGTTCGGACTGCATGAGCGAGATTTGCTGGAGCGCTTTGGTAAAGCGTTCTTGTGCTGCCACTGCTTCTTCGGCGCGTACATCACGTTCCGAAGAAAGTGAATTTAAACGCTGCTCATAGATATACTGGTCACGTTGAGCTTGGGCGCGGAAATTTCCCGATCCGATCGAGTCCATCAAAAGGATTGCGGTAGCGATAATTGTCCAAGCAACGACAAGCGTACCGCCTGTCCAAATGACAAGTTGGGTCTCAGGCTTCAATCGGATGAAACGGGTTTCCGTATCCGATCTTAGGAAGAGTCGTTTTTCAGGAAAGCGACGTTCGAGCGCCGCATGCACTTTCTTGAGTAGTCGAGAACGCACGTCCCAATCCCTGTCTTGTCCCATCTGTAGGCTGTCCCCACAGCCGTCCGAAGTTTGTTAACGACCATCGATTCGAGAGGCAACAAATTTGCGCAGAAATGAGCGTTGATAGGCATTTATGTGCCGAAGTGAGCAGAATTCTGCTTAGGGGCGTGCTTTGACTGGGGTGTCCTCTGCAAGTGGCCAGTAGAAATCTGGCGGGATGCCGGCCTCGGCCCGCTTTTCTTCGTTGAATGGGGGCTTTAGGGCACCATGGAAATACTTGCGAACGAGACCGTGGAAGACTTCTTTCGGATCCAGATCATGCCGACCGCAAAGAAAGTGGAACCACTTAGAGCCATAGGCCACATGGTGAACCTCTTCCGAGTAAATCACATTGAGTGCTGCAACTGATCCGACATCTTCTGCTTTTTCGAAAATCTCGATCAAACCCGGGGTGACATCGAGCCCGCGTGCTTCGAGAACCATTGGGACAATTGCGAGGCGGCCAAGCAGGTCATCGACAGTATCTTCAGCCGCCCGCCACATTCCCGCATGAGCGGGCATTGCGCCATAGAAGCTACCCAGAGCTTCAAGTCTGTCGCATATCAGATTGAAATGCTTTGACTCTTCATCTGCGGACTTCACCCAATCATCAAAGAACCCAAGCGGGAGCTTGGTGTCTGAGAATCGCGCGATAATGTCCCAATGAAGATCAACGGCATTGAGTTCGATATGCGCGACAGCATGCAGAAGCGCGAGACGACCTTGAAGCGTTCCGGGACGGCGGCGAGGAACATCGCGCGGGGCCAAAAGCTCGGGCTTTTCGGGGCGCGCAGGGCGGAGCGGTGGGTTGGCAACACCGACCTCGATTGCTTCCGCCCCTTGTTTGCGCGATGCCAACCAAAGGGCGGCGTATTTGTGCGAAAGGGCAGTCTTCTCTCGTCCGTCCGCAGTCGTCAGGACTTCGGTTGCCATCTGCGCAAGTGTCTTCATCGTCGAACCCGAGTTATGTTTTGCAGCCGTACTTGCCGCAAAACACATTCGCTTGTCAAAATGCCAGCTTACAGCGTCTTTGCTGCTGCAAGCACCTCTTCGGCGTGCCCCTTGACCGAAACCTTTGGCCAAGCCGCAGCGATCTTGCCGTCGGAACCGATTAGAAAGGTTGAGCGAATGATGCCTTCAAAGGTTTTGCCATACATTTGTTTCTCTCCCCAAGCGCCGTAGCGCTCACAGGTGTCTCCGTTTTCATCCGAGGCGAGGATTAGGTCCAGCTCTTGTTTAGCGATGAAATTGTCATGTTTCTTAACGCTGTCTTTGGAAATCCCGATCACTGTGCAACCTGCGGCCGCAAACTCGGATTTAAGAGCGGTAAAATCTTTGGCCTCGGTTGTGCAGTCAGGGGTGTTATCCTTGGGATAGAAATAAACAACGACCTTTTGGCCTTTGAGCGCAGAGAGGCTCACACTGTCACCGCCATTTGTGGGAAGAGTGAAATCAGGGGCCATATCGCCTTGGTTCGGCATTGCATTGCTCATCTTGGGCTGTTCCCTTGTTGATTGAGTTGTTACTGGCTTTCGGGTTTGTTTTAGTTCACTTGAATGAGATGGAAAGTGCCGTTTGGCGAGTTAGGAAAGCTAAATCCGTCGATGACTGAAGAAACGGCAGAGCCGAACCCCAAAATTACGGCACTGCGCAGGCGGCGTGTGCTTGCGCGGTGGATTTGGCGCAGTGTGATGGCGGCTGTCTCGGTTCCGATCATTCTGACCTTAGTCATCATGCTCATGCTCTATGATCGAGAAGTGACGGCGCCGAGTTGGGTTCAGTCTCGCATTGAACAAGAAGCCGGGGCCGTTTTGGGCGGCGGGTCGGTTCGATTGGGCAAAATATCGGTGACGGTTCAGAAGGATTTTCACCCTATTATCCGCATGAATGACATCGTGCTTAAGGATGCAGAAGGCCGTGTCCTCGCGCGGGTTCCTCGCGTGGAAGCTCAGGTTTCGCCACGTGGCCTTGTGTTCCGCCGAGAATTACTTGTTCAGAACCTGCGGATTGCAGGGGCGCAGTTCACTGTGCGTCGGTCGGCAGATGGAAGCGTTGCTGTGACCTTCGAGTCCGGTGAAACGACGCGTCAGGCGGTCAACTTCCTTGCACTTCTCGATAGCTTTGACGAAGCGTTCGAGCGCCCCGCGCTAGAGGCGCTGCGAGATGTCACCGCAGAGGGGCTTATCGTCAATTTCGAAGATGCTCGTGCGGGGCGGAGTTGGATCGTCGATGGTGGCGAGCT
>JAYPUF010000140.1:0-5838 GCA_038133925.1 Marivivens sp.
GCACCAAAACTCTTGGAGATATTTTGAAGCGAGATATCTGCCATGTTCAATCCTTTATCCCTTGATCCCGGCGGAAAGTGTGATGGCCGTGGTCACGCGGCGCTGGAACAGCAAATAGGCAAAAGCGACGGGAAAACCTGCAAGCACGGCTGCGGAAAGCTGGCGCGCGTAGTATACGCCAAAAGCGTCATTGACCTGCGTGATCCCGACCGTGATTGTCATCATTTCGTTCTTGGTGACAGCAAGGAACGGCCAAAGAAAAGCGTTCCACGACCAGATGAACGATACGATCGCAAGGGCCGTGGTTACGCCCCAGTTCATGGGCATGTAGACTTTAAACAAAGTTACGAACTCGCTAGCATTGTCCATTGCTGCCGCCTCGCGGAAGTCCTTTGGCACTTGGTCAAAAAACTGTTTATAGACGATAATCACGACAGGATGGATCAATTGTGGCAGAATTATCCCCGCCCACGAATTCAAAAGCCCCATTTTCGCAATCAGCACAAAATGGTTAATAATGAGAACCTGCGTTGGCACCATAAAGCTTGATAAAATCAACCAATAGAGCGTGCGACGAAACGGGAACCGCAGTTGGCTAATAGCATATCCCGCGAACATTGAAGTGCTTACCGTCAGAACCGTCACACCAAGCGCAGTGACTATCGAATTGATATACCACGTCCCAATCTGGGTCTGGGTCAGGGCGAACCAATAGTGGTCAAAGGTCAGAGTGTCGGGCCACAATTCGATAAAGGGCCTGACCACTTCATCTTCGGGCTTCAGCGAGCTGACGATGCCCCAATAGATTGGGAACGCCCAGATGATGGCGCAAAGTAGCGTGAAGACGGTAATGAGCCCACCGACCAGATTAAGCTTTTGAAGTCGACCCGAAGTCATGAGCGTTTCTCCGCAAAGCGCATCAGTTGGAAATTCAGGACCGATACGATGATCACGATGATGAAGAGGACGATTGCAATCGCTGCAGCGCGTCCGCCGTCATTGCTCACGAAGGCGCGCTGGTAGATGTAATACACCATCACCAGATTGTCGTTCGGACGTCCTCCGACCGAGAAGAGATAGACTTGGTCAAAGATTTTAAGCTGCAAGATCAACTGGATCGTCAGGACCAGCGCCGTGACAGGCCACAACAGCGGCCATGTGATACGCCTGAACAAAGTCCATCGGTTGGTGTTGTCGAGCGAAGCCGCTTCATAAATCTCACTCGGGATCGAGCGTAGCCCGGCAAGAAACAAGAGGATGGAAAATCCCGAGGTCCACCAGACCGTGACCATAGCGACCGCGGGCATGAACCAACCCGTCACCTTGAAGATCGGAACGCGGTCAATTCCCATGAGATCGAAGAGATGCATCGCGATGCCGAACTGGAAGTTTAGGGTCCAGTCCCAGATGCGATACACGACAGAGACAGGAAGAATGTAGGGAAGAAAGAATAGCGCCAAGACAATAGCCTGAAGTCGTCCATGAAGCCGGCTGATGCCCAGAGCAATCGCCAATGCGACAAAGGTGCCCGGAATAACCGATAGCAGCACGAAGTAAGCAGTATTCCAAAAGGCTGTATCGAACCTACGATCGTTCGGGAGGCGGGTGTAATTATCCAGACCTACCCACTCGCCCTTGCCGATCAATGGGGCGTCGCTAAAGGACAAGAAAAACATGTCAATCGTTGGATAGACAAAAATCAGGGCATATATCGATAGGAACGGAAGAATTAGGGTGAACGCAACTAGAGCCTCTTTTCTGCGATCTCGGATCATACGGAGTGCCCCTACCCTAGAATTTGCGTCAATGGTTCGTCGAAGTCGCGGGCAGGACGAAAGATCAATCCGTCCTGCCCATTGATTTTACATGTCGTTCAGATCTTCTGTAATACTGGCCACAGCCTCAGCAGGGTCCAGTTCACCGTTAAGAGTCGGCACGAAGTAAGTCGACATCACGTCAAAGATCGGCCCTGCGACACCGGCGAGCGGGGTCTTCGGGTCATAGATCATATTCGCGGTCAGACTCGAATAGGTCGCATTGGGTTCCATAGCCTTGTATTCAGCCGAGTCCGTCACGGCCTTGTTGGCGGGAATGTGCCCTGCAGTCGCCCAGAAGAGGGACTCATTTAGGATACCCGAAATGACCTTGAGCACCGCAGCACGCTTGGCGGGATCTTCTGCGCTTCCAGCTGGGATCGCAAAGACGTGGCTGTCCGAATAGGTTGCCGCATGGTCAAAGATGACGGGAAGCTCGACTGCGCCCCACTCAAATAGTTTGCCCTGTGCATGAAGGTCAGTCATCGTCGGGACTTCCCAGACGCCGTTGATCATCATCGCAGCTTCGCCGCTGGTAAAGAGCGCCACAGTTGCGGGATAATCTGTATAGGTGGACTGCAGACCTGCCGTGGTCCATTCCTGCAAGACTGCAAGGGCATTCTCTAGCTTGGCGGCATTGTCACCGACAAGGAACTCGCCGTCCGTAAGCAATTCGCCGTCCTGTTGGCCGACAAGCGAATAAATCGTGCGGAACATGAAGTTACCGTCAGCCGTCACAGAACCGAGCGGGAATTTAACCTGCCCGCTGTCGGCAATCGCCTGGAGCATTGCTGTAAATTCTTCGCGGCTACCCATCCCGACAGGAGTGCCCTCAGCATTCAGTTGCCCTGCGGCACCAAGTATGTCCTTATTATAGTAAAGAACGATCGGGTGGGTATCGAGCGGTACACCGTAAATCTTGCCGTCGGGGCCTGTGACGCCATCCCAGATTTGGGCAGCAAAATCGTTCTGACCAAAGCCCATCGCGGCCCAATCTGCGTCGGTAATTTCAGAAAGGACACCTTGCTCAAGCGCGAGCGGAATTCGCGAGGCGTGATATGTCATCACATCGGGTGCTTCGCCCACCGCGACGGATGTCTGAACCTTGGTATAGAAGGGAACGCCCCACTCGAGTGTGGTTGCGTCAATCTTGACTTCTCCTGCGTTGGCTTCGTTGAATTCAGAAATCAACTGCTTCATACGGACGCCATCACCGCCGCCAAGGAAATCCCACCAAACGACAGTTTCCTCGGCTTGGACAGCACTTGCCATCAACCCGGCAAATGCAATCGCGACATACTTGTTCATTGTAAGTCCTCCCTTTTTTGTCCGGCTTGAAAACCGGTACTGACGAAATGCTACACCAAACATCGATTCTTTCAACGGATTTGTGGGTATATACCAAAAATTCCGATACACTACATCTGGACCCGTACGACAGAGTAGCTATAAGGTGGCAGGGATAGCGAAAGGCCGCCCGCCGTAAGTTTCGCTCCATCCCCTTGCTTTGGAACAACTTTATTCGGCTCCTCCGCCGTGTTCCGCGCCTCGAGATCATCGTGCTTGAGGATCGTATGCTCAACCGATTTGGGGCTACCGAACCGCTCGATCGCGAGATCAATATCGAGATGTTCGGTTCCGTTGCGGTTAACCGCAAAGAATGTCAGCGTCCCGCTTGCCGCATCATGAATGCCCGAAATATCGAGATAGGATACATTGGCAGCAACCGCTGCATCATAGGTCGGACAATCCACATCCAGATTCAGTGCAGTTCCACGGCCCAACGTCGAAGCGAACTTGAACGGGTAAAAGATCGTCTGACGCCAAGAAGTGCCGCCTGGGACAGTCATAATGGGTGCAATCACGTTCACAAGCTGCGCGATACAGGCGATCCTCACCACATCCGAACGTCGGATAAACGTGTTCAGAATACACCCGACCTGAAGCACATCCTCGAAGGTGTAGATATCCTCAAGCAATGCAGGTGCATGCGGCCAATCCCATTCGGCCATGCGCTTGGCATCGTTCTTTCGCTCGTGATACCAGACGTTCCATTCGTCAAAACTGATCTTTACATCTCGCTTGGAGCGGGATTTCGACTTTACATAATCGATCACGCCCGAGACCGTCCCTATATAGCGATCAAGCTTTTCAGGAAGTGCGAGGAACTCTGCCGTGTTCTTTTCGTAGTTCTCAAAATACATGTGGAGCGAGATGTAATCGACTTGATCATAGGTCTGCTCTAGAACAGTTGCTTCCCACTGAGGATAACTCGGCATTTCCGAGTGAGACGACCCGCACACAACAAGTTCAAGCGACTTATCTAAAGATCTCAGAGCTTTAGCAGTCTCGTTGGCAAGATGACCATATTCCAGCGCGGACTTGTGTCCGATTTGCCATGGCCCGTCCATCTCGTTCCCAAGGCACCACAGCTTGACACCCCAAGGATCGGCGCGACCGTTCTTTTTACGTAGGTCGGACCAATAGCTACCACCCGGATGGTTCACATATTCGACAAATGCGCGCGCATCGTCCAAGCCACGCGAGCCAAGGTTCAGCGCAAGCATCATCTCGGTATTCGCTTTTTCGGCCCAATCAGCGAATTCGTGGATACCGACCTGGTTCGACTCCGAGGTGCGCCAGGCAAGATCCAGCCTTGTCGGACGGTTTTCCTTGGGACCAATTCCATCTTCCCAATTATAGGCCGAAACAAAGTTACCGCCGGGATAGCGACAGATCGGAGTGTCCAGTTCACGCACGAGATCTATGACGTCGCGACGCATGCCGCTGTCATCCGCCAGCGGGTGATCCGGTTCATAAATGCCCGTATAGACCGCCCTCCCGAGATGCTCGAGGAAAGAGCCATAGAGCCTGTTGTCAATTTCAGAGATTGTATAGCGGCTATGAGCCGTGACGCGAGCTTTCATCGACCATCACCCATTCATATCGAAAGTTAAGGTTTATACCGTTATTTCCGATATGATTGGGGTTAGTCTCGCTTTCAGTCAACGATTCATTTCACCGAAGACGCATTATTATGTCTTGGTCATAATTCCCGAAACCACGTCCGAAGATGTTGATACCCCCGGGATGGGCGGCATCATCCCGCACGCCGATCCGCATCCGGATAGAGCGGTGGGCGTCCATATCAAGATCGCCGATCTTGGTGCTCGACACCTTCACTCCATCGACAAATGTACCCTTGGAATTGATGCGCCACGTCTTGAGCTTGCCGTATTGCGACCCAGAGAGTTTCCACCATTTTGGAGTATAAACCCCTCTTTTATCACCGAAATCTCCTGGAGAGGTCCAAGTCGCAACGTGAAAGCCATTGACTTCAAGGAAAATGTCGGACGGCCAATCCGCGCTCGTTCCCGGAACCTCCGAAGATAACTCCATCGAAAATTCGACTTCGCTCGGAGTGAGGTTTTTCAGCTTTGCATTATTAGGGAATTGATACTCCACATAGCCGCTGTTGAACCACAAAAGCCCCGCGCGCATCCGCTCGGGTTCAAGAAATGTATTGGGCACATCCAGTAGGCCGATCACCCCATCGGTCGAGCATAATCCACAAGGCGAGGAAATCTCGCACCGTGAATAGAGGCCTAAAGGCATAGATACTTCGATGTCATTCTCAGTTTCCTCAGGGCGAACATCATGAAAAGCGATCAGAATTTCACGAAACCGCGACTCGCAAATTTTCTGACTACCTTTTTTTGCTTTCTGAGAAGTCGTCGATACTAAGCCAACATCTTCTAGAACTTGGAGGTTTGAAGAGACCGTTGACTGGGGCAGTTTCAATAGGGCGGCGATCTGGTTTACGTTCATCGCCCCCTCTGTGTCCAAGGTTTTTAAGATTGATACGCGTATAGCGCTCGCCAAAGCCTTAACCACATCAAGATTCTCTACTGGATCGACCAACATGAAGCGATTGGGCACAGCTTACTCCTTCAAACCTGTCCAGTTACTATATCATAATTTTTGATACTTAAAAGTGCAAACACTAAGGTGCTGTCAGACTAAT
>JAYPUF010000141.1:0-5833 GCA_038133925.1 Marivivens sp.
TCTGGAGCGCGTTCCTGTATACCGGAAATTCGTTCACACCAGGTTTTCAAGACGACAGTCGTTGTCAGCGCGGCGACTTCTGGATGCCGAGCAAGCCTGTCTCTTAAGTCTTCCAAAATCGTTTGATTGGCGGCTTCTACCAGAACCCGCATGTCCGTAGAGCCAGACGTTGACCAGCAACTGACCAATTCGCTCCAATGTGAAATTGACGAATAGACCATCCCGCAGACATTGCGGCGTAGCCGGACGTCAAACATTGCTCTGATCCCCTGCGGGCGTTCATCTTCGGGCGCGTCCACCTCGATTGTGAACCTTCTGATCACGCTCGCGTCGCAAAGCTTCTCCACGTGATGTTTCACGGTCGGGCGCGACAAATCCAAGAGCGCCGCGATCTCTGTAATCGACCTGCGGCTGTTCTCGCGGAGCAATTCAAGAATCACTCTATCTGTTTGGGTAAGCTTCAACGGGAATCCAAAACGTAAAAACAATCTTTGGTAGATTTTACAAAACGTAGAAGTTTTTTCAATTCGAAAGATGATTGGCGGGCAAATCTATCTCAATCTTTACAAAACGGCAGATAGAGGAACGCCATGACAGGGTACTTCACAAAAGACGACGTTTTCGCCACTTTTAACGAACCAAGCTGGCAAAGGGTTATATTCTCTGAGTTTGAGGCCACTTTAACGAGTAAGTCACGTCCTTTTCCATGCGTCTTTGGCGTAAGTGGGCTCAAGGCTGGTCACGTTCGTTATGCCTTTCCCGATCCGATGACGCCTGAGGCTCTTGCTCCGATCCTTTCGGATTATCTCGAAAATGCAAGAAGCTTTGGGAACATGACCTCGCTAGTTGTGTTCGGTCGGCCGGGTCCCGTGACGCCGATGGAAGACTATCGTGACCGGTTTTGGTCGCTTCTCTCTGGACTAGAAGCGATAGACAGCAAGCCCCGCCCTTCAGAGATCTGCCCAGAGTTGGACAGTGCGAGTTGGGAATTCTGCTTTAACGGTGAGCCCATCTTTGTGGTCTGCAACTCGCCTGCGCATGTTCTGCGCCAAAGCCGTCGTTCAACGTCATTTATGATCACGTTGCAACCACGCTGGGTCTTTGAGGGGCTGACCGACAGCGACGATCCTGCAGTCAAGCGCTCCTTGCAAATCGTACGCGAGCGTCTTGAGAAATTCGATGCCATCGATACCTCGCCCTATTTGGGGGCCTATGGAGACCCCGAGAACCGAGAATTCCAGCAGTACTTCCTGGAAGACACAAACGAGGCGCCCAAGTGCCCGTTCCATCACATGCCGCGCGCAGATGCAGCGGATCAAACACCCTCAGAAGGAAAGGTGGCCTAAGATGTCTCTTGATATGGTTGACGCAGTAGAGAGCGACTTTCGCATTTTCTCGACCCAAATCCAAACTTCGGAATGGAAGAAGCTGATTTTGCACATGCTACCTGACCAAGGGTGCATCGAGGTTCAGCGCGATGTGGAAGGTAAAGAGCATGCTTGGCATCGTCATACCACGGACGAAACGCTCGTAATCCTAGATGGTCAGGTGCGCTTCTACTGGGATCAAGGTGAAAAGATCTGCGGTCCGGGCACAGTCATCACGCTGCCTGCTGGTACACTCCATGGCTCGGTCGCACTCGAAGGCGGAGCGACCTATCTCATTGCATTCCATCAAGTGGATCTCCCCAAGAATGGCTGAACTTTCTAAAACCCTGAGCGCTGGTCGCGGGACGGCGCTCATGTTGAATATTGTGTTGGGGGCGGGGCTTTTGTCCCTCCCCGGCCTTGCCGTCGAAGCCGTCGGCTCATCCGCGCTCCTCGTCTGGGGGGCCTGTGCGCTGGCAGCTATTCCGCTTTTGGCTGTCTTTTACCTTTTGGGGCGGCGCTATTCTGATGCGGGTGGTCTGGCCTCTATCGCCCAGATCGCTTTCGGTCGTTTCGGCTATGTCATGGTGACCTTCCTGCTTCTTGGTGCGGTGATTTTCGGTCTTCCTGCCATCGCGATCACGGGTGGCCACTATGCGGCGCAAACGCTCGGCGGTAATGCCCATGTCTATGCGGTTCTGCTCCTGATTTGCGCGGTACTCGCAAATGTACTCTCCGCCGAAATCGCAGGGCGCGTGAATGCGATCATAGCTTCGACGGTGGTGTTGGCGCTGTTAGTGATTGCTATTTTAGGCTTGGTCTTTGTCAAACCGAACTCTTCGATCTTGCCGACCACTTCGGAAGAACTCCCAAGCTTTTCTAGCTTTGGCGCGGCCTTTATGATGGTCTTTTTCGCCTTCACGGGTTGGGAGGTGAGCGCAAATCTGGGAGGCGAGTTTAAGCGCCCCGAACGCGACTTTCCGATGGCGATCATGGCGTCTTTCGTGATTGCTGTGGTGCTCTATTTTACGCTCGCCGTTGTTGTTGCAGGCGCTGGAAGCATTGAAAGTTATGCCGCTCCATTCTCTGCAATCTTCGGCGAACATTTCGGCCCCTTTGGAAGCGTTGCAATCGGCGTGCTTTCGATCTTGATGGTGTTTGCCAATCTTTCAGGTGCTGTTTGGGCGGTGTCGCGCATGGTCTATTCCGGTGCGACGCAAGGGCTCTTTCCGTCGTGGGTCGCTTCGCTTCGCAACGGTGTGCCTTATCGCGCGGTTCTGCTCACGGTGACGGTGTTGTTAACCGTGACTGCGATCTCAGGCATGGGCGGGGTGCATCTTGGCAACCTGCTTGTTGCAGCAGGGCAAAACTTTCTTCTGATTTATGGAATTGCGGCTGCCGCGCTGGTCAAACTTGCGCTCGGTCAAGGTAGTCGAGTTTTGGGTGTGTTGTCTCTCTTATTGGTTCTGGGACTTCTTTTTGCGCGCGGTGTCGAGGGGATTCTTTATCCACTCGCTCTTATTTCCTGCGCGTCGATCGTGACCAACGCAAGAAAGCGTCATGCTGCGACGCTTGAGGATGAACTCAAAACGGATTGGGAAACGGAATGAGCAACTTAGTTTTGGACATGAACGGGAACGCTGCGAGGATGAAGCACGCGCTTTCGCATTTGAATACCGCGCAAGTCGAACTTGTCGAAACGTTCGTCGAGCAAATCGTTCGTTGCTACGACCCCGATGTGGTGCGCAGCTTTCTTGAGGCGCGCAAAGATCCTCGGATCGAGAGTATTCTGGCGCTGGCGGCGGATCTCGAAGAAGAGAAACGCGACCAGCTCTTGTTCGCTGCAGAAGAACTCTATGACAGCGCCAAGGACGAGGCACTGCAACTTCTTTCCTCCACCTGTGAAAGGCGTCTGAGCTAGCTCAGCGCTTCTTCATGGCATCTAGGAGCGCCGAACCAAAACTCCCTGTGGTATCGGCGCTCTTTTTTTGTGGAGCAGCCGCGCGAGGTCCGTTCGAGCGCTGGGGTTTGTCGCGGTCCTGACGCGGGGCCTTTTCTCCGCCGCCGTCCTTGCGCATTGTGAGGCCAATACGTTTACGGGGCACGTCGACTTCGGTCACACGGACACGCACGACATCACCAGCTTTGACGACTTCATGCGGGTCTTTGACAAAGCGATCAGCAAGTTGGCTCACGTGGACAAGGCCATCTTGGTGAACGCCGATGTCTACGAAAGCGCCAAAGGCGGCGACGTTAGTTACTGTCCCTTCAAGGCTCATTCCGACTTTGAGGTCTTTGATATCTTCCACACCATCTGTGAAGGTCGCCGTCTTAAAGCTTGGACGGGGGTCACGGCCGGGCTTTTCCAGTTCGGCAAAGATGTCCTGAACCGTGGGGAGGCCGAACTTGTCGGTGACGAACTCTTCTGGGGCCAAGCGTGCAAGGAGCTTAGGGTCTTTCATGACCTCGCGCAGGTCGCGGCCACAGGCAGCTACAATTTTGCGTGCAACGTCATAGGCTTCTGGGTGCACCGACGAGGCATCCAGCGGCTCTGAACCGTCGGCAATGCGCAAGAAACCAGCGGCCTGTTCAAAGGCGCGCGGCCCAAGGCGCGGCACCGAAAGAAGGTCTTTGCGGGTTGCAAATGCACCGTTGGTATTACGATATTCGACAATCGCTTCTGCCAGCGACTGACCAAGGCCAGAGACCTGCGCGAGCAGCGGCGCAGAAGCCATGTTAAGGTCCACCCCAACTGCGTTCACAGCATCTTCGACGACCGCTTCGAGCGACTTGCCCAGACGGAATTGATCGACGTCGTGCTGATACTGACCCACACCGATGGACTTTGGTTCGATCTTCACTAGCTCGGCAAGCGGGTCTTGAAGCCGGCGAGCGATCGAAACCGCACCGCGAAGCGATACATCGAGATCAGGAAATTCACGGGCTGCGAGTTCCGATGCAGAATAAACCGAGGCACCCGCTTCTGATACGATCACTTTTGTCGGCTTGGGCGCTGGGATATCGGCCAAAAGATCTGTGACCATCTTCTCGGTCTCACGGCTCGCAGTGCCGTTGCCGATTGCGATGAGTTCGACGTTGTGCCGCTTGATGAGCGCCCCAATCGTCGCCTGAGCGCCGCGCAGATCCATTTTCGGTTGGAACGGATAAACGGTTGCCGCGTCCAAGAGCTTGCCCGTTGCATCGACGACAGCGACCTTCACGCCGGTGCGTATCCCCGGATCAAGACCGATGGTTGCACGTGCTCCGGCAGGCGCAGCCAATAGCAAGTCTTTGAGGTTGAGGGCAAAAACGGCGATTGCTTCTTCCTGAGCGCGTTTGCGCATATCTGTCATCAGGTCCAGCATCATGGTTAGTGAAAGCTTGGTGCGCCATGTCCAGCCTGCAACTTTGGCAAGCCAAAGATCTGCTGCACCTTTGCTGTGAATGCCAAGTGCGCCGCGGATCATCGCTTCTGCTTCTTCCGAGCCGACCTCGACGGGGGGCGCAATATCAAGGCTCACCACACCTTCGTTCGAAGCGCGTAGCATGGCCAGAGCACGGTGGCTTGGAACATTCGCCCATTTCTCAACATGGCCAAAATAGTCAGAAAACTTTGCGCCCTTTTCCTCTTGGCCGCTGATCACGGTCGAGGTCAGGACCGCAGCGCTTTGCATATAGGAGCGCAGTTTACCCAAAAGGACGGCATTT
Organism: Marivivens sp.; assembly: GCA_038133925.1. Lineage (GTDB taxonomy): Bacteria > Pseudomonadota > Alphaproteobacteria > Rhodobacterales > Rhodobacteraceae > Marivivens. The sequence goes on from JAYPUF010000141.1 coordinate 5,076, forward strand.
TCGCCAAGTCCTTCGGCCACGATGTCACGCGCACCGTTTAAGACGTCCTTTGCTTCGGCAAAGGTCTCGGACTTGTAACGCTCTGCAAGCGTCTCAGGGTCTGCATTCCGATCCGCAAAAAGTGCGTCAACGAGTGGCTGCAAGCCTGCCTCGCGGGCGATGGTCGCGCGGGTGCGGCGCTTGGGCTTGTAGGGAAGATAAATATCTTCGAGCGTTGCCTTTGTTTCTGCTGCCACAATCGAAGTTTCAAGCTGGGGCGTCAGCTTTCCCTGTTCCCCGATTTCTTTAAGGATCGAAGCGCGCCGCGCTTCAAGTTCACGCAAATAACCAAGCCGATCTGCAAGGGTGCGAAGCTGGGTATCATCAAGCCCGCCGGTCACTTCTTTACGATAGCGAGCGATAAAGGGCACCGTTGCGCCTTCGTCCAAGAGAGCGACCGCCGAAGCGACTTGATCACCCCTCGCGCCAATTTCTCCGGCGATCGTGAGTGCGATGCGACGTGCTGTATCCTGTGCCATTCCGGTCCTCTTGATTCTGCTCGGACTGCCGTTCTAGCGAGGGTCACGCAGAGCGCCAAGGCAGAACGCCTGAAACATTTCCCCAGAACGTTGCGAAAGAGCGCTCTTCTACTTGCAAAATAACTGTTTCCCCTACATAGACAGCCGTTGAACCTATCGCTCTTGGGCTGCTGTTAATGACTGAACTTACGCATATCCGGAACTTTTCCATCGTGGCGCACATCGACCACGGTAAATCCA
>JAYPUF010000142.1:0-5812 GCA_038133925.1 Marivivens sp.
TCTGTTGATCGAGTTTATGAAGGCGACCGGACATGTCTGAAATCGTTCTGGTTCACGGATCTTGTCACGGTGCTTGGTGTTGGCGCGACGTTATCCCAGAACTCGAGGCCCTTGGTCATAAAGTCACTGCGATTGACCTACCATCTCACGGGGACGACAAAACACCAGTCGAAACAGTAACTCTTGATCTCTATGCCGAGGCGATCAGCCGAGCGATCAATGGTAAAGCTGTGTTAGTTGGTCATTCGATGGGCGGATATCCGATCACCGCTGCCGCCGAACTCTGCCCAGAAAAGATTGAACAACTAATCTATCTTTGCGCCTATGTTCCGGTCGAGGGCATGAGCCTAGCCGACAGACGTCGTTCAGCGCCGCGTCAACCACTTCTAGAAGCTGTCGTGGTCGACGAAGCCCGCGTGAGCTTTTCGATTAACCCGAATATGGCGGTCGAGAAATTCTACCATGATGTTGAACCCGAAACCGCTCAGTGGGCGATATCAAAACTTTGCCCACAAGCCATCCTGCCGCAAGAGACACCTCTCTTAATCAAGAATAGCCCGCACATCCCAAGGAGCTATATCCGCTGCCTCTATGATGGCGCTATTCCGACCGAGTTTCAGTTTACAATGACCGATGGCTGGCCTTTGGAGGCTGTGGTCGATATGCCAACCTCTCATTCGCCGTTTTTCTCTGATCCCAAAGGACTTGCGGCCAGCATTCACAAATTCACGAAAGGCTGATCTATGGCCGCCTCCCTCTTTGAAAGCGCTATATACCGCGACCTGATGCTTGACCGCGAGTTTGGCGCACTGTTCACCGATAGCGCCGAAGTCCGCGCATTGATGATCGTCGAAGGTGCGCTTGCCAAAGCCCAAGGTGAAGTCGGCCTCATCCCCGAGGAAAGTGCGAAAGCAATTCATCGCGCATCGCTCGAGCTTCAGATCGACCCCGCAGGCCTCGCGCCGGAAACCGGAAACAACGCTGTGGTAATTCCGGCGCTCGTGTCTGCGTTTCGGTCTTTGATGCAGGCACCCGAGCATTCGCAATGGCTTCATTATGGCGCCACATCCCAAGATATCATGGACACGGGCCAAGCGCTGCGCCTGCGCCAAATGCTTGCGCTCGCCGAGGAGCGCTTGAAAACGATTGTAGGAGCATTAGGCGCTCTTGCAGCGGAACACGCTCAAACTCCCATGGCGGGACGCACCTATGGTCAAGTCGCAACACCTACGTCATTTGGCGCGTTGGCCGCAAATTGGGGATCGCCGCTTGCAAACCTTCTTGAAGAGCTACCTACGATCCGCAAGCGTGTCCTCAAGGTGAGCCTTTCGGGTGCCGCGGGAACGCTTTCGGCGCTTGAGGATAAAGGCGCCGCGACACGTGCGACCCTTGCTTCTGGCCTTGGGCTTGTCGATGGTGGCGAGAGCTGGCATTCGATGCGCGACGGAGTGGCCGCTCTGGCGGCTTGGATGACGCAAGTCACCACTCAAATTGGGAAGATGGGCGACGACCTTACCCTAATGACACAAACAGGCATTGCCGAGGTAATCCTGCCTTCGGCCGGTGGTTCATCCACCATGCCCCAGAAACAGAACCCCGTGATGCCTTCGGTTCTCGTTGCGATTGCGCGCACTATGGTTGGCCTTAATTCGGTCGTTCAAGGCGCCGCTATTCACCGTCAACAACGTGATGGAGCAGCATGGATTTCCGAATGGATGACATTGCCACAAATGTGCATGGCCTTTGGCCGTGCTCTCGGTATTTCTGTCGATCTTGCAAAGGGCATAAATCCACGCATTGAAACATTAGCCAGCCACATCGACGATGGCACAGGGCTCATCTACGCCGAAGCCCTGTCATTCCGGCTCGCCAAGCACATGCCCCGCCCGGAAGCACAGACAGCGGTCAAGGCAATTTGCAAGGATGTGATTGCGGGGAAAGGCTCACTTGCCGAGCTCGCTCACGCGGCGTGGCCCCAAGCCGATCTTAGCGGAGTTTTCGCACCTGAAGGTCAAATGGGCCTTGCGCCTATGGAAGCACGACAATTCGCGGCTCGAGCGAAGGCCCTCGCGGGTTGAAACTCGCTCCGCCCGAAGCTCATCAGCGCTAGCTAGGATTCTCAATGGATAAGCGGTTACCGGTCACATTCATTCTCATCACCATGTTGCTCGACTCTATGGGGGTCGGATTGATTTTCCCAGTGATGCCTGACCTTATTCAGGAAGTTCACGGTGGGGACATCAGCAATGCCGCGATCTGGGGTGGTGTACTTGCGACCATGTTTGCCGCAATGCAGTTCCTTTTTGGACCTTTCCTAGGTTCTATCTCAGATCGCTTTGGCCGAAGACCGGTTTTACTTTTAGCACTGGGCGCCATGACAATTGACTATCTGGTCATGGCACAAGCATGGACCATCTGGCTTTTGCTACTAGGTCGTATGATCGGGGGCATTACTGCTGCTACACATGCAACAGCAACCGCCTATATGGCCGACATCTCAAAACCTGAAGAAAAAGCCGCAAATTTTGGCCTCATCGGTGCAGCGTTTGGGATGGGCTTCGTCCTTGGACCGCTTCTGGGTGGTATACTCGGCCAATGGGGAACGCGAGCGCCCTTTTACGCCGCCGCTGCGCTTGCAGTCCTTAACTTCGGTCTTGGCTATTTTGTCCTACCCGAAACTGTCACAGACCGGATCAGACGCCCCTTTTCGTTCAAACGCGCAAACCCAATCGGTGCTTTGATGGCGGTCGGCCACCTTCCGGGGCTCAAGTTGCTACTCTCGATTTCCTTTGTCTATGGCATCGCGTTCTTTGTTTATCCCGCGATTTGGGCGTATTTCGCGTCGCTCCAATTTGGATGGTCTCCTGCAATGATTGGGGTTTCGCTCGCGAGTTTTGGCGTTTCGATGGCTTTCGTCCAAGCCCTTTTGATGCGGCCAATCCTCAGACTTCTAGGCGAGCGAAATGCTGTAATTGCGGGGCTCGTACTGGACGCCGTGGTCTTTGCGGCACTCGGCTTTGTTGAGAATGGAACGCTTGCGCTGATCATGATCCCAATTACTGCGCTGGGCTCGGTGGTTGGCCCCGCGCTCCAAGCAATCATGTCCCGAACTGCGAGCGACGACCAACAAGGAGAACTTCAAGGGACGATCACTTCGATCAACGCAGTTGGCATGATCATTGCACCTTTCATCATGACCCAAATCTTCTGGTATTTCACTTCCGACATGACATCGATGCATCTGCCTGGAGCGCCATTCATTCTTTCAGCAGCATTAGTGTTGCTCTGTGCGCTGATGTTTCTTCGCCACCCATATTCGCCGATCGAAGCAAAAGTTCGCTGAGAAACCACTGGTTTGCGCACTGCAGCTTTACCTAAAGTTGGCCGTCATTAATATGAACTAAGTTCAGACCAAGGAAACCGCGTTGTCGACACCAACACACACCCGCCGTGCCGCCCTCAGGGACAAGCTCATTCGTATTGCAGAAGCCCGAATTGTTCTGGGTGGCCCTGAGGCGTTGCGCGCACGCGAATTGGCGAAAGACGCGGGCTGCGCAGTGGGTGCGATCTACAATTCTGTCAAAGACATGAGTGAGCTGGTTCACGCCGTGAACGAGCGGACATTTGTCAAACTGATTAGAACGATTGCAGATTGCAATGACGTCGATGCGACCGAAGAGCTAACCAACATGGCGAAGGCCTACCATCGGTTTGTTCAAAGCAATCGAAGCCTCTGGCGGGTCCTCTTCACTGCGCCCGATCCAGTTTACAAAGATTGGTATCAAGCGATCTTTGATCAACTCCAAACACATTTCGAAACAACGCTTGAGAGAGTTCAACCGAATATGGACGCACAAAAGCGTTCACAGCTTGCCCGCGCTACCTTTGCCTCGATCCATGGGATCGTGCTCTTGAACTATGACGAGGCAATCTCGGGGATGCCCCCAGGACAAGTGGATAGGTTGCTCGTTCTGACGGTTAAACAATTGGCAAGCAAGTAACGACCCGCGACCAACTGACCACATTGATAGATCGTTCCTAATTCCCTACCGTCTTTCGAGGAGATCCGCGTTTCAGTTTGGAACGCGAATAGAGAGACTGCGTGTTTTGTTCGAACTCGAACAGAACGCGTATCGGAGGGAGAAAACGATGAACCCAAGCATTTACGATACCGCGCTTGAGATGAACGCGGCGAACTATGCCGCACTAACACCGCTCACATTTGTCGAGCGCACCGCAGCGATCTACCCCGAATATACCGCGGTCGTTTATGGGGATATTCGACGCACTTGGGGCGAAACATACGCGCGTATCTGCAAATTCGCTTCAGCGCTCTCCAAGCGCGGCATCACCAAGAATGATACTGTTTCAGTAATTTCAGCCAATCTTCCTGAAATGTTCGAGGCCCACTTTTCTATCCCGATGGCTGGCGCAGTGCTGAACACGATCAACACCCGTCTTGATGCTGAAGCGATTGCTTTTATTCTTGCACACGCCGAGGCAAAGGTTCTCTTGGTTGATCCAGAGTTTGCAGAAGTGGCGGATCGTGCGCTTCATATGAGCGGCCTTGAAAACGTGCTTGTCATCGATATCGAAGACAGCACTTTTGACGGTGGCAAGCGCGTCGGATCAAAAACCTACGAAGAGATTTTGGCCGAGGGCGATGCGGATTTTGCTTGGGTTCCGCCATCAAACGAATGGGACGCCATCAGTCTCAATTACACTTCTGGCACCACCGGAAACCCGAAAGGCGTCGTTTATCACCATCGCGGGGCAGCGCTTAACGCTTTGTCGAACATTACCACTTGGGGAATGGCCCAACATTCGCGCTATCTTTGGACGCTTCCAATGTTCCACTGCAACGGATGGTGTTTTCCGTGGACAATCGCAGCAAATGCCGGTGTTTGCGTCTGCCTGCGCGCTGTTCGTGCTGAACCGATCTTCCAGTTAATCCGCGATGAAAAGGTAACTCATTTCTGCGGCGCGCCAATTGTCCTCAACATGTTGGCGAACTCGCCTGACGAACTCAAAGACTTTAGCCACGAGGTCAAAGTTATGACGGCAGGTGCCTCCCCGCCCGCGGCGGTAATCGCCAAAATGGAGGCCATGGGGGTCGAAGTTACCCACGTTTATGGCCTTACCGAAACCTATGGCCCTTCGGTCGTCTGCGCATGGAAAGATGTTTGGAACAGTGAAAGTTCCGACCGCAAAGCAACTCTCAAGGCGCGTCAGGGCGTTAAAAATGTGGCGCTTGATGGTTTGATGGTGGCCGATCCCGATACGCTTGAACCTGTACCTTCAGACGGCAAAACCTTGGGCGAGATCTTTATGCGCGGCAACAACGTTATGAAGGGCTATCTCAAGAACCCTTCGGCCACGGACAAGTCGTTTAAGGGGGGATGGTTCGCATCCGGTGACCTCGGTGTCATGCACCCAGACGGCTATATCGAGCTCAAAGACCGCTCTAAGGACATCATCATTTCAGGTGGCGAGAATATCTCGTCAATCGAGGTGGAGGACGTGCTCTACAAACACCCCTCCATCATGGAAGCGGCTGTCGTGGCGAAGCCCGATGAAAAGTGGGGCGAGACACCGTGCGCCTTTGTAGATCTTAAAGCAAATGCTGAAGCTACGGCCGAAGACATCATTGAATACTGTCGCCAAAATATGGCTCGCTTCAAAGTCCCAAAGACCGTGATTTTTGGGCCACTGCCTAAAACTTCGACAGGCAAGATCCAAAAGTTTGTTCTCCGTGACAGAGCAAAAACCGAAGGCTAAATGAGAAAAGCCACCGCCAGCAAATCGCTCGCGG
>JAYPUF010000143.1:0-5810 GCA_038133925.1 Marivivens sp.
GTTCCTCATCGGGTTCCGCAGCGCCACCCCCGAATTGCAGCATCATCGCGGCATCGCTCAGATCAAGAGACATCATCGACATCTCTTTCTTCTTCTTTTTAGGCTTTGGTGCCGGTTCCGGTTCGGGCTCGGGTTCGGGAATTGGCTCTGGTTCCGGCTCGGGGATGATCTCGGGCTCGATGGTCGACTCCGGTTCAGGAATTACCGCTTCAACAGGGCCAAGCGCCAATAGAGCCAAGATGAAAGCGCGCAAGGCGCGTCTTTCTTTTGCTTTTTTTGACTTAGAATAGAGATCCTCGAGAATTTCGAGAGCTTCCTCGCGATCTTGATCAAGGATGCCATCGAGCAAAATTTCCACCTGTTCCGACAAGGTCTTATGGCGGGGCAGGTGAAGTTCGATCGACATTTTTTCCCTCTACTTAAAAGTTGGCACTGAGTTTGCAGTTCCTCCCGTGAAGACATCTGTCCCAACTCGAAACCGGCACTGAAAATGACGACAAGCATCAAAGATAGTTTAGCCGTTCATTCCCAAGCCCTCCATCTGCGCGGGCAGCGGAACAATCTGATTGCGTCTAATATCGCGAATGCCGCTACGCCTGGCTTTAAGGCGCGTGATTTCGATTTTGGCGCAGAATTGAACAAGGCCGTGGGCGTGAGCGAGCTTCGCATAAATAACGCACGGCACATGCCAACCACGACTGGAAACACAGGCATCCAGCTAGGCTATCGAAACGCGACCATGCCCTCGCTTGATGGAAACACCGTCGAAATGTCTGTTGAGCAAATGGAGTTCTCTGAGAACACAGTTCGCTATAAGGCCTCGCTCGAATTTCTCAATCGCCGCATTTCCGGCCTCATGAGCGTCATTCGTGGAGAATAAGGATGGCAGGTAATCTCAACAACGTGTTCGATCTGGCCGCAGGTTCCATGTCCTCGCAGCTGGTGCGCATGAACACGATCGCTGTTCTTTCCTTCTTGAGAGGTCGGAAAGTGTAACGTTCTGTTTTATCCGATTGTTTAGGCTTGGGCGGTGAATTCAACCTTTGCACCCAAAGCCTAGCCTTTCGGTCACTGGCTAGAACTCAATGACCATCCCGTCGCGTCCCAAATGGAAAGAACCGTCAAAAAATGGACGGACTTCGGCATTCCATTGCTGTTCGGTAAAATCTGGATCATCGCTTGGAATAAGGTGATTGAGCGCCAAGGCCGAGACTTTGGCTCGCGTTGCGATCTTTGCTACCTCATGTGCAGAAGAATGCGAGCGCTCTAGATGAATGCGAAGCCTATCGTCGCCGTTCCCAACCCGTGCACAAAGCGCTGCGATACCTTCTGAGAGCATCGCTTCGTGGACCAAAAGGTCCGATCCAGATGCAAACTCCGCCATTTTCGCAAGAGGGGCGGTGTCACCCGAAAAAGTCACCGCTTTATCCCCATGGTCGAAACGGAGGGCAAAACTGTCGTGAAGTGGTGGGTGCTCATTGCGCATTACCGAAACGCTGATCCCAAATAGCTTGAGGGGCACCGCATCTAATACATGGAAATCAAAAAGACCATTAAGATCGGGCCGCCCTTCGTCTTCGATCCGTAGGGCGATGTCTGCCTCCATCGAGGTCATGAAGCCCCGCCAATAGCGGTCTAATCCAGCTGGACCATAAACTGGAATAGATGACTTTAGGCCAGCGGTCCAAGCTGTGTGAAAGAACGGTCCAAGCTCGAGATAATGGTCTGAATGGAGGTGTGTAACAAAGATCGCATCGACCGCGCTCAGCGGAACGCCTGCATCGCAAATGCCGCGCGTTACCCCAAGACCTGCGTCAATGAGGATAACTTTCCCATCTAGTCGAAGGAGGCTTGACGTTGGCATTGGTGTGCCTGGGCGAATTGCAGGGCCGCCTTTTGTACCAATGAGCGTCACCGAAGGGTTGGTCATTTTTGCCTCGTTGCAAAGTAAAAAGGCCGGCGCTGTGGCCGGCCTTTATGAACTTACATGTCTTTGTAGTTGATCTCTTTAACGTCTTCGCCTGGGGCGGACTTCTCACGGCGCACGATCAAACGGTTGACCGCGTTGAGATAGGCTTTGGCCGAGGCAACCACTGTGTCGGTATCCGCAGACTGACCCGTCGCAATGCGGCCCTCTTCTTCGAGGCGTACCGAAACGGTGGCCTGAGCGTCGGTGCCTTCGGTCACTGCGTGCACTTGATAGAGCTGCAAGCGCCCACCGTGCGGGAAGAGTTCCTTGATCGCATTAAAGGTCGCGTCAACGGGGCCGTCGCCAATGGATTTGATCGACTTTTCCTCACCGCCGACAACAAGCGTCATCTCAGCAGTTTGCGGACCCTCGGTGCCGCAAACCACGCGAAGTGATTTGAGCTTGAGATGATCTTCGACAGTGTCGTTTTGGTTCACAAGAGCAAGGATGTCGTCATCAAAGACTTCTTTCTTGCGGTCAGCCAAGTCCTTGAAGCGCACGAAGAGATCGTTGAGCTGGTTGTCGGCCATCGAATGGCCGAGGCTGTCGAGTTTGGCGCGAAGTGCCGCGCGGCCCGAGTGCTTACCCAAGGGGAGCGAAGTTCCAGCCAAGCCTACGTCCTCGGGACGCATGATCTCAAAGGTCTCTTTGTTTTTGAGCATGCCGTCCTGGTGAATGCCAGACTCGTGAGAGAAGGCGTTCTTGCCGACGATGGCTTTATTGAACTGAACAGGGAAGCCCGCAGCGGTCGCAACGCGGTGCGAGATGTTCATGAGCTTGGTCGTTTCGACATTGGTGTAGAACGGCATGATGTCGCCGCGCACCTTGAGCGCCATGACCACTTCTTCAAGAGCGGTGTTTCCGGCGCGCTCGCCCAAACCGTTCACAGTGCATTCGATCTGGCGTGCGCCGCCCGCAACAGCGGCAAGGGCGTTCGCTGTCGCCATGCCAAGGTCATTGTGGCAGTGGGTCGCAAAGATCACTTCGTCCGCACCGGGCACAGTCTCGATCAAACGTTTGATGAGATCGGCGCTTTCGACAGGGGCTGTATAACCAACGGTATCGGGGATGTTGATCGTCGTTGCGCCTGCTTTGATCGCGATTTCGATTACGCGGCAGAGATAGTCCCACTCTGTCCGCGTTGCATCCATAGGCGACCATTGAACATTGTCGCACAGGTTGCGCGCATGGGTCACGGTCTCGTGGATGCGATCTGCCATTTCGTCCATGGTGAGGTTCGGGATGGCGCGGTGGAGCGGTGAAGTGCCAATAAAGGTATGGATACGGCCAGAGCCTGCGGGCCGGATCGCCTCGGCACAGCGTTCAATATCCTTGAAGTTCGCGCGAGCAAGACCACAGATGGTCGAGTTCTTGGAGCGCTTGGCGATTTCGTTTACAGCGCGGAAGTCACCTTCGGAGGCAATCGGGAAGCCTGCTTCGATGATGTCTACACCCATATCGTCGAGAAGTTCGGCAATCTCGAGCTTTTCGTCATGGGTCATGGTGGCGCCGGGAGATTGCTCGCCGTCACGCAAGGTGGTGTCAAAAATCAACACGCGGTCTTTGGTCATTTGGATGATCCTTTTCTATCCTTAGCTTGTCTATCCGGCGCTGAAACCCCTCTGAGCGGTCGCGCCGAAAGGCACGCTCAGAGGCGGCTAAGGAGAAGTAGACCAAGCGAACGCAGTGCACCGCGTGGGCGGGCAACAGGGGTGATATGTGCGTTACTGGTCATGGGGGCGACTATACGCACGATTCTCCTGAGGAAAAGACCTCTTTTGCATGATGCGAAGGGAAATTGGCTGCTGCTGGTCGAAGATTATGGATTTTGGAGTGTAGCGCTCTAGTTCGCGCCATATGGAGAGAACACTTATCATAGGCGCATCTGGCGGCATTGGCTCTGCAATTGAGCAGGCGCTTTCAGGTGAAGTCGTCTGTTTGTCGCGAAGCAAGCATGGGTTCGACGTTTTGCGACCTGAACGTGCCGAGGATCTCCTTGCTGCGATTGAAGGACCTTTTACTCGTGTCATTGTAGCTTTGGGCGTTCTCGCACCCAATGGGCTAAAACCAGAGAAGTCGTTAGTGGCCATTGATCCTGCACATATGGCCGAAGTCTACGCGGTAAATGCAATCGGCCCAGCCCTTGTTCTAAGGCATCTCCCCCGTTTGCTCGCAAAAGATCAGCCGTCGGTCGTGGGCGTTCTGTCAGCGCGTGTCGGTTCGATCGGCGATAACACTATCGGGGGTTGGCATTCGTATCGGGCTTCAAAGGCCGCGCTTAATCAGCTTGTAAAAGGTGCGGCGATTGAGCTGAAGCGAAGCCACAAAGAAGCCACGATACTCGCTCTGCACCCCGGTACGGTCGCGACCGCGTTCACCCGAGATTACGCAGGCCGCCATTCTACAGTGCCTGCAGAGGTCGCTGCAAGCAACCTCATCTCTGTTCTCAAGTCTGCAACGCCGGACATGTCTGGCGGTTTTTATGATTACGCGGGCGCTCGCGTCGAATGGTGAGACTATTCGGTGGTGGTCGCTTGGGCTTCTTCGGTGGCGGGTGCGGCCTCGGTTGCCTCGGTCGTCGTGCCTGCTGGCTGTGACGCGTTTTGAGTCACGAGCGCACCGTCTTCCCAGTTGCCCGAGGTCGTTTCGCCCGATGCATAAACCATGGTTCCGCTGCCTTGGCGTCGACCAGAGCGGAACTGACCTTCATAAATATCGCCATTCGCATAAGTTGCTTTGCCGAGCCCCGAGATTTCGCCGTTTTCCCATGCACCTGCATAGGTAAACCCATCCGGCATTGTCATAGTTCCCGTGCCATGACGCTGACCATTCAGGAAATCCCCCTCATAGACTGTGCCATCTGCATAGGTTGCTATGCCTGTGCCGGATCGTTGGCCGTTTTCCCAAGACCCGTCATAGGAATAGCCATCAGGGTATGTCATTTTACCCATGCCATGGTTCTTTGCGTTTAAGAACTGGCCCACATAGGTAAGCCCGTTCGGATAGGTCGCAGTGCCAAAGCCGTTGATCACTCCGTTTTGCCATTCCCCATCATAGGTCGCGCCGTCCGGATAGGTGATTTTGCCTGATCCGTTGGCAAGCCCGTCGACAAACGTGCCCGCGTAAACCGAACTGTCGGGATAGGTGACTTGGCCCTGACCTTCTATGCGGCCCTCGTTCCAAGCGCCAATGTAGATATAACCGTCAGTGCCAGTGAAAGTGCCCTGACCATGGCGGCGGTCATCTTTGAAGCCGCCGCTATAAGTGTCGCCGTTCGCGTAAGTCACAACGCCTGAACCTTCGCGGCGTCCAGCTACGAGGTCGCCTTCGTAAACATCGCCGTTGGACTGAACGAGGCGACCCTTGCCTTCAATCTGCCCATTGACCCATGTGCCCTCGTAAATCAGGCCATCTGCCATTGTCAGAGTGCCTTGGCCCTCGCGCTCGTCATTTGCGAGCATTCCTTCATACACAGCGCCGTCTGGATAGGTGATTTTGCCCTGACCTTCTTTGACGCCGTTCACCCATGGTCCCGTATAGCCATAGCCCGAAGGGGCAGACATCGTTCCTATGCCGTGGTGCATCGCGTTGCGAAATTCGCCCTGATAGGTGATGCCGTTCGCATATGTCGCTATGCCTTGGCCGGTAATGTTGCCGTCGACCCAGTCACCTTCATAGGTGCCGCCATCGGCAAAAGTAATCTTGCCCGTGCCGTTGGGCTTGCCCGCAGCAAATTCACCTTCATAAACCGAACCGTTCGGGAAAACGGCTTTGCCCTGACCGCGAATTTCGCCTTCGACCCAAGTTCCGACATATTCATAGCCGTTGGGGAGGCGGTAGG
>JAYPUF010000144.1:0-5758 GCA_038133925.1 Marivivens sp.
CCACCACAGACGAAGCGCGACCATTGTAACCGATCGGGATATGCAGCCAGTTTGGTGGCAAAGCATTCTCTGGACCGCGGAACATGGTACCGACGTTAAAGGCATGGTTTCGGCCTGCATAAAAATCGGTGTATTCGGTTACCGCGAAAGGCATCTGTAGCATCACATCCGCGAGCGGAACGAGATACTTTGCCAGAGCGCTGTCACCATCTTCGGCAAGAAGCGTTAGAAGAGTTGAACGAAGCTCACTCCAAGCCGCTTTACCAAGCAGCATAAACGCATTCCAGCTACCTGCCCCCAGCGTACCTTTGAACGATAGAACGCCGTCCGCTTCCATCTGCGCGAGATCAAGCACCTGATCCCCGATCGCGGTGCCACAGCGCGAAGCATTTCCACCCACCGAGAACACACCATATGGCAGGTTATTGAGTGGAAACTGGGTATCGGCTGAGTTCGCACTTTCGACCCACGAACGGAGCAACTTGGTCATTGGTCTTCCTTTTCTGAGTTGCCTATGCGGCTATTTCTTGCCCGGAGTGCCGTCGAACTTCTTCTCAAGATCATCCCAGCAGTCGATGTAGTCGTCCTGTAACGGCGCCTCTTTGCCAGCGAATGCGGTGAGGTGCTGCGGGAAGCGGGTCTCGAACATGAAGGACATGGTATTCTCGAGCTTGACGGGACCGAGGTTCGAATTCGATGCGTGTTCAAAGGCGTTCTTATCGGGGCCATGTGGGAGCATCATGTTGTGCAGGCTCGTGCCGCCGGGAACAAAGCCCTGAGGTTTGGCGTCGTATTGGCCATAAATGTTGCCCATCAGTTCGGACATGATGTTCTTGTGATACCACGGCGGACGGAAGGTATCTTCGGCCACCATCCAACGGTCGCGGAATAGAACAAAGTCGATATTTGCCGTTCCCGGCACACCCGAAGGTGCAGTCAACACGGTAAAGATCGACGGGTCAGGGTGATCAAAAAGGATCGCTCCGACGGGGCAATAGGTCTTGAGATCGTACTTGTAGGGCGCGTAGTTGCCATGCCATGCCACGACATCTAGCGGGCTTTGGCCAATCTTAGTCTCATGGAACTGGCCGCACCATTTGATGGTCAAGGTAGAGGGGACTTCGCGGTCTTCAAAGGCAGCAACGGGCGCTTTAAAGTCGCGTGGGTTGGCGAGTGCGTTTGCACCGATTGGACCCCGTGCAGGAAGTTCAAATTTCTGGCCATAGTTCTCACAGACGAAACCACGGCACGGACCTTCAAGCACCTCAACACGGTACACAAGTCCACGTGGAAGGATCGCAATCTCCTGAGGCTCAAGGTCGATGATCCCCAGCTCGGTGCAGAACCGAAGCCGACCCTGCTGCGGCACAACGAGAAGCTCTGAATCCGCTGAGAAGAAATACTCATCCACCATCGATTTGGTCACGAGGTAGATATGGCTCGCCATTCCGACTTGGGTATTCACGTCCCCTGCTGTCGTCATGGTCCGCATTCCCGTGATCCAATTAAGATCGCCCTCAGCCTCGAGAGGATCCCAGCGATACTGGCCCAGAGAAGTCACGTCTGGATCCACGTTCGGCGCGGACTTCCAGTAAGGAACATCAATTTTGGTATAGCGAGCAGAATGCTTCACCGAAGGGCGAATGCGGTAGGTCCACGTACGTTCAGGCGGGTTTGCAGTAAATGCCGTTCCCGACAACTGTTCACCGTAGAGCCCATAGTTACACTTTTGCGGTGAGTTCATACCCTGTGGCAAAGCATCAGGCAGTGCCTCAGTCTCAAAATCATTCCCAAAACCAGGCATGTAACCAGGGTGGGTGCCAGTCGTATCTGACGCCCGAAGCATTCCCGTTGGAAGGTCATGAGTGGTCATGTTTGTATTCCTTTCAGCTTGCGCTTGGCTTTTTGGCCGCAGCAATGGCTTGGCTTAGAACTTCCCGATTTCCAATTTGATTTGCGAGAACAAGGATAAGGCGCGCGTTAAGCGCCGCGCTCTCATCATCAGCAAGGCCCTCATGGGCTTCTATAAGCTCATTGTAGAAGCTATCAGGGTTCGGGATATTGGGATCGGTGATAAGCAATGCCATGATTACGCATTTCCTATTGCAATACGGAGCGCCGCAGTCGTCGCAGCAGCGTCAAAAGATGCCCAGCGCGCCGCAACATGTTGATCAGGTCGAATGAGATAGACACCGGAGTTGGCCTCGCCAAGATATCGTTTAGCTAGGTCACCAGTTGCATCATCCGCAGCAGAAAGCGCGAGACTGCGGATTGATACTCCGTCAACATCAAAAGTTTCGGGTGCATCGGCATCTATCGTAAGAAGAACAAAATCACCGCCAAGTTTTTCTAGAAGATACCCCGTACCGTACGGAGCGTCAGGACATGGTGCCCCGACACGGGTTCTCTCCGGCGCGCCTTGAAGTGCATCCGGCCCATTCAGCGACAAACTGTCGTAAACACAAGGCACCGAAAGTCGACCCGAATTCACGAGCGGTCGGGCAAAGGCGTAGTGCTCTGCAAGATCCAATACGGCATTGCGAAAAATGTGGCTCGTTTTGGATTTTGGCGTAATGAAGTCAGTCGAGCGCGTCGAGTTCAGGATGTTCTCATCCGCACCATAGGCCCGTTCTTCATGGTAGGTATCAAGAAGCCTATCAGGAGCCTTACCGTTGATCACGAGTCCAAGTTTCCAGCCAAGATTGTCGACATCCTGAAGGCCCGAATTTGCACCCCGCGCACCAAACGGCGAAACCTGATGTGCAGCGTCTCCAGCGAATAGAACTCGGCCATGGCGGAACTGTTTCATGCGACGGCATTGGAAGGTATAGATCGAGGACCACACCATTTCGTAGTTGATACCCTCACCAAGCATTGCATCGATCCGTTTGCGGATGTTTTCTTCTTTCAGTTCCTCTTTGCGGTCCACGTCCCAGCCGATCTGGAAGTCAATCCGCCAGACGTCATCGGGTTGTTTATGCAGGAGCGTGGAAGCACCCGATTTGAACCAAGGCTCGAACCAGAACCAACGCTCTGTTGGGAAGTTCGCACCATTCATCTTGATGTCTGCGATGAGAAAGCTGTCCTGAAAAACACGACCGTCAAAGTCGAGGTTCATCATGGACCGAAGCGGAGACGAGGCACCATCCGCTCCGATGAGCCAGTCAGCCTCGATCTGGTAGGGCCCGTCAGGCGTAGTGATACTTAGGACGACGTGGTCGTCTTTTACTTCAACACTGTCCACTCGGTTTTTGCCGCGCAGCTCAATCGGCGCGCCTTGGGCTTGGGCTTCTCGCACGCGCTCAACGATGAACTTTTCAAAATAGGGCTGCTGGAGATTGATAAAGGCGGGGTACTTATGACCATCCTCAGGAAGAAGATTGAATTCAAAAACTTTTCGGTCGTCATGGAAGACCTTACCAAGGTTCCAAACGATCCCTTTGTCGAGCATCGGTTTGCCACAGCCATAGCGGTCCGCAATTTCCAGTGTGCGCTTTGCAAAGCAGATCGCGCGACTGCCCATTCCGATACCTTCGTGGTCGTCAAGAACCACAACAGGAATACCCTGCAAGCCCAGATCAAGAGCGGTCGCCACGCCAATTGGGCCGCCACCCATCACCACGACGGGGTGGCGAATGGGCGTAGCGCTATCTTGGTCTGAATTCCGTTCATAGGGATAAAGCTTGAACGCAAGCTTGTAGCGGTCGTCGAGCATCTTTTCCTCCCAAAGCCCCAAGCTTAACCCTGAAGTTGCTCCCACATCTCCATGTCGCGCTGAGCCGTCCATATCCGTGGATTTTCGATCCCGCGTGCTTCATCATAAGCGCGAGCAACATTGAACGGCAGACAATGCTCATAGATCGCATAATCTGCGAACTTGGGGTCACACTCCGCACGGACTGCGTCCCAAGCTTCCTTGAGCGAGCCGCCGCGCGCAGCAACAGACGCTGCAGGTCGATAGGTCGAGGCTACGAAGTCGCGAGTGTTTTCGATCGCTTTACCTACCATTTCCTTGCCGACTAGTGCGTCACCGCGACCCGGTGCGATAGAATCCACGTCAAAGGCCTTGATTGCATCAAGAGTGTTACCCCAGTCCCTGAAATGGCCATCGCCGCAATAGCAGGCAGAGTGATATTCAACGATATCCCCTGTGAACATTACGTTCTGATCCGGTACATGGATGACAATATCGCCAGCGGTGTGAGCACGACCTAGGTGCATTAGATCGATGCGCCGATTTCCAAGATGTACTGTCATGCGGTCGTTAAATGTGGTGGTTGGCCACGTAAGTCCTGGGATGGACTCGTGGCCCTCGAACAGTCGCGGAAAGCGCTGGAATTCTGAGTCCCAGTCTTCCTGACCCCGTTCGACGACCATGCCGCGAGCCTTTTCACCCATTATGATTTGCTGCGCTCCAAATGCAGAGGCACCGAGAACGCGTACCGCGTGATAATGGGTCAGGACGACGTGACTGATCGGCTTGCCTGTCACGCTGCGAACGCATTCGATAACTTTATTGGCAAGGCGAGGCGTGGCCTGCGCCTCGACGATCATCACACTGTCGTCGCCGATGATCACGCCAGAGTTGGGATCACCTTCAGCGGTAAAGGCAAATAGACCCTCACCCACTTCGGTAAAGCTAATTTTCTTCTCTGTCATATCGCCTTGCGACGCGAATGCCTTGGCCATCTCGAAACTCCCCTTGCTATGCCCGCGACCGAAAAATCAAATCGTTGCATTTGCATCGATGTATATGCTTTCCAAATCCTCGAAGTCAATCAGCGTTTGAAAATTTGTTGCGATTGCGACAAATATCTGGGAATAAGTACCTGCTAAGAACATGCATGTTGCAGGAAACGGGGCGAATGGCGGCGTCAGATAACCAAAGCTCTAAATCAGATAATGCTGCTTTCGAACTCGCCAACTTCACACCCTATCGGACAGCCGTGGTTGCCCAACTTCTTAGCGAGGCGCTAGCCCGCGAATACCGAGACAGGTTCGGAATCTCGATCCCAGACTGGCGTGTGCTCGTTCATCTTAGCGCGGAAAACGGCGCTTCAGTCCGAGACATTGAGCAAAAGGTTGTAATGGAAAAATCCAAAATCAGCCGCGCCGCATCGCGCCTTGTCACCCGGGGTCTAATTGCTCGAACCAAGAATGAAACGGACGGTCGATTGATCCATCTTTCGCTCACCGACCAAGGTTGGGCGATGATGGGTGAACTACTTCCTCTTGCGACAGCTTTTCAAAAGCGAATTGACACGATTTTGGGCGCAGGTTCAGAAGCCTACGAGAGCGGGTTAACTCGGCTCTGGCAGGAACTAGAGACCAGCCGAGATTTTGACCAAGACTAAGGCCAGCCCGCGATTTAATTACATCGGTTTGTAGGGGCCCGAGAGTTGCCAGCGGATATTGAAGCGATCCTTGAAAGCCGCAAATGCATCGGTCCAGAATTGTGGCCCAAATTCTTGCTGAATATCTGCACCTTCGATGAGCGCGTCATAAGCCGCTTTGGTCGAGGCGAAGTCCTGAAATTCGACAGTAAGCGCAATGTTCGAAGTCTCGGCAGAGGTACCTTGCCAGTTATCAGAAGCGATGATCCGAGTGCCGTCAGGCATCGTGTATGTCAGGTTCATTACCATGTTAGACACTTCCTCTGGCAATGGCGGATTGTGAGGCACATCACTCATCCGAGTTAGGCCAGAAATTTCCCCACCAAATACACGAGCATAAGTGGTCATCGCTTCTTCGCAATTAC
>JAYPUF010000145.1:0-5735 GCA_038133925.1 Marivivens sp.
GACGGATATCAAATTGGGTTTGGTGAGTGCAAAGGTACACTAAGGCCAGCAAGAAAGCTCTAAGCCGCGACAATTTGTTGAAAGTGCCCGAAACAGTCGTGACCTCAGCGGAAGATCAGATAGTCTGAAGTCGTAGAGTGATGGAGGCTTCTTGATGGGTATGGAATTCGACTACATTATTGTCGGAGCTGGAAGCGCGGGTTGTCTTCTAGCAAATCGTTTAAGCGCAGACCCTAAGAACCGCGTTCTACTTTTAGAGGCAGGGAAAAGCGACAATTATCATTGGATTCATATACCCGTCGGATACCTATACTGCATCGGTAATCCGCGTACCGATTGGCTCTATTCAACCGAGAATGAAGCAGGGTTAAACGGGCGCAGTTTACGTTACCCGCGCGGGAAAACTCTTGGTGGATGTTCCTCGATTAACGGGATGATCTACATGCGTGGGCAGGCCCGGGACTACGATAAATGGGCCGAGGTGACGGGTAATAACGATTGGAAATGGGAAAATGTGCTTCCTGTTTTTAAGAAACATGAAAACCACCACCGTCTTGACGGCGGCGCGGATCCACAAACGGGCGATAATCAGCGGTTTTCGGACCTTCACGGTCACGGCGGTGAATGGCGAGTAGAGAAACAGCGTTTACGTTGGGACATTCTTGAGAGTTTCGCCGATGCCGCAGAGCAGGCGGGCGTACCCAAGGTCGACGATTTTAATACTGGTGATAACGAAGGCGTCGGCTATTTCGAAGTAAATCAGCGGAAGGGATGGCGTTGGAACACATCCAAGGCGTTCCTCCGTCCTGCAAAAAGTCGCTCTAATCTGACTGTTTGGACCGAGGCACAGGTCGAAAAACTAGTGCTAGAGAAAAACCTGAATGGCGAATTAGTTTGTCGTGGAGTGAAAGTTCGTCGCGGTGGACAGACCCTCACGGCGAATGCAATGCGTGAGGTCGTGCTCAGCGCTGGTTCAATTGGTTCGCCGCAAATTCTCCAGCTCTCTGGAATTGGTCCTGAGGACCTTCTCAAAGAAAACGGAATTGACGTTCTTTTGGACAGGCAAGGCGTTGGCCGCAACCTACAAGACCACCTTCAAATTCGAACGGTGTTCAAAATTATGGGTGCCAAGACCTTAAACAAGCTTGCCTCGACCCTCTGGGGCAAGGCTTTGATCGCGGCAGAATATGCTATGTTCCGTTCAGGTCCGATGAGCATGTCGCCTTCGCAGCTTGGCGCATTTACGCGTTCTGACCCACACCAGAAACATGCAAACTTAGAGTATCACGTGCAGCCGCTCAGCCTTGATGCCTTTGGTGATCCACTTCACGATTTCCCGGCGTTTACTGTAAGTGTTTGCAACTTGAACCCAACCTCACGGGGTTCTGTAGAAATTCGCTCAAGCAACCCTCTGGATGCTCCAAAAATCGCACCCAACTACCTCAGTACCGAAGAAGATCGGCTCATTGCAGCGCAATCGATGCGGCAGGTGCGCAATATTGTGAACCAATCGGCTTTGGCGAAATATAATCCGGTTGAATGGAAGCCTGGTGCCCAGTTCCAGACCGATGAAGAACTTGCGCGCCTTGCCGGCGATATTGCAAGCACGATTTTTCATCCTGTTGGCACTACAAAAATGGGCCGTTTGGATGACCCCACCTCAGTCGTCGACTCTGATCTGAAAGTGATCGGCGTGAAGGGCCTGCGTGTCGCTGATGCGGGCATTATGCCAACGATAACTTCGGGCAATACCAACTCGCCCACAGTCATGATCGCGGAAAAAGCGGCCGCGTTGATACTCGCGGCCGCCATTTGATCAACTCAGTGAGGTGTCGACGGGCACTACAATTCGTCCGCGAACCTTGCCGGAAAGGAAATCAGGGGCGATCCCAATGACCTCGTCAAATGCGACCTCGCGGGTCATCGCTTCTAGTTTTGACATATCAAGGTCGATTGCAAGACGTTCCCAAGCAGCTTTGCGCTGCTCAATGGGACGCATAACGCTGTCTACACCTGCCAAAGTCACTCCGCGAAGGATGAACGGCGCAACAGAAGTCGGAAGGTCCATCCCACCGGCAAGACCGCAAGCTGCAACGCAGCCACCATAGGTGACCATAGAGATGACATTGGCGAGAACATTACCACCAACAACGTCAACAGCTCCGGCCCAACGCTCTTTATTCAACGCACGCGCTTTGCCGGAGAGCTCTTCGCGGTTCACGATCGAATTCGCGCCGAGCGAACGCAAGTATTCTTCTTCTTCGAGGCGTCCGGTAACGGCGGCCACTTTGTAGCCCTTGGCTGCAAGAAGCGCGGTAGCAACGCTTCCAACGCCGCCAGCAGCACCGGTCACCACAACTTCGCCTTTGTCCGGCGTCACTCCGTTTGCTTCGAGTGCCAAAACGCATAGCATTGCTGTGTAGCCCGCCGTTCCGATGGCCATAGCTTGGCGAAGTGAAATGCCATCGGGCAATTTAACAAGCCAATCGCCCTTGAGCCGCGCTTCGCCGGCTAGTCCGCCCCAATGCTTTTCGCCGACACCCCATCCGTTCAACACCACGCGGTCACCCGATTTGAAACCGTCGTGCTTGCTTTCCAAAACGATACCAGACAGATCGATGCCTGGAACCATCGGAAAACTCCGGACAACAGGCGAAGCACCTGTGATTGCAAGGGCATCCTTGTAATTTAAGGTCGACCAAGCGACTTGGACCGAAACGTCTCCGTCTGCGAGATCGGGAAGGATGATTTCCTTCTGCTCTACTGTTTGCTTGTCGTCGACTTTGTCGATCACGATTGCATTTGTCATTTTACGTTCCCTCGCTGTAGCAAGATTTGAAAGTAGATTTCAGCAAAACTCCGTAGCGGTTTTGCGTTTAGTTCAAGCTTGGCGCGGAGCACGGCACCCTCCCAACCCGTCCAGAAGAACGCAGCAAGCGCCTCTGGGTCGTCAACGTCGAGCTCTGCCAAAAGCTTCGCGGTAATGTTCTGCCAGCCATGGAAAACGGCGGTGACTGCTTCGCGGAAATCAGGCGGTAGAGCTCCCATTTCCTGACCAAGATTTCCGATCAAGCAGCCGCGTTGAAAGCCATGCTTCCACATTCCCGCTTCGGCGTCGTCAACGAACGCCTCTAAGCGATGAAAGGGTGTTAGAGCGCTGTTGTTAAAGTGCGTTTCAAGCTTTTCGCGGAAGTAGGCGTCGTAGGCTGAAATCAATTCAAGTCCAAAGTCCGCTTTCGACGTGAAGTAATGATAGAAGCTGCCTTTTGGCACGCCCGCATCCTTTAGGATTTCATCGATTCCTACTGAGGAATAGCCGCGGGCTGTCAAATGCTTCAGCCCCGTTCGGATTAGCACATGCTTCGTGTTTTGATCTTGCGGCAGCTTTGGGGGGCGGCCTCGACGACGCTTTTGTTGTTCCATTTCATTTAATAGACCTATCGGTCCAATAAATGCAATGGTCAATTAGCGTGCGCACTCCATCATACGAGCAAGATCTTCGCTGTTAAGTTCGGCGGGGTTGCCTTTCATTGAGGACGAAGAAGCTGCGGCAGCGGCAGCCCTCTGGCGGTCTTCTTCAGAAATGTTCAAACCATCCAAGCCAAGTAAACCATGGGAACGCGACCATTCCGCAAGAGTTAGATAAGCAGCTTCGCTAGAAACTTGGAACTCATCAGCGATCATTTCGCGAACTTCTAAGAGCCGGGATTTGTGCAAAGGGTCTGTTGCGCGCGCCTCGTTAAGCGCCAGCCCGAAAGGCAAAAGTGCTCCGCAAATAGCGCCATGCGCCGCACCGGAAAGGCCTCCTAAAGGGCCTGCTAGGCCATGAACAACACCAAGACCTGAATTGGCCAAGGCAAGACCACCACAAAGACTAACATAGCTTAACTCATCGCGAGCTTCGGCATTCTCCGAGTCCATCAACTTATGCAGCGCCCGCAATCCAAGGGGAATAGCGTCTCGACAGATAGCGTCAGTCAACGGATTTGATTTGCTGCAGACATACGGCTCAATTACCTGCGTGATGGCATCGAGGCCCGAGGCGAGTGTGATGGACCTCGGCGATCCATCAGTCATTGCTGGATCGACAATCGCGAGCTTTGGGAGCATCGCGAGATCACGCATAGACACTTTGCGTCTGTGCTCGGGTGCGCTGATAACAGCGTTCTTGGTGACTTCTGCTCCGGTTCCAGCTGTCGTTGGGATCGCAATGAAAGGTAAAGGTTTGGCGTCGAGCGGCTTTCCCTGACCAACCACTTCAAGGTGAAACATAATTTCATGATGTGATGGAATCAGTGCAGCGATTGCTTTGCCTGCGTCAATGGCCGCACCGCCACCAATCGCAACGACGGTATCACATCCCACACCTTCGTGGCGCCCATTTTCGACGGTATCAATGCAAGGTTCTGCCTTAATAGAGACTATTTTTACCTTACATCCATGATCAGTTAAACCTTGTAGTAGCCAATTGGCACGGTCTGAATTTGAGCCCGTTACGACGAGCACTTTTTTCCCGAACGCAGAGATTCTTGATGCAGCTTGTGAAGATGATCCGCGGCCAAAGAGTATTTCAGTGCTGGTCGCAAAGCTGAATTGATTGATCAATTTGGCCTCCAGGTTCTTTTAAAGCGCATCGGTGCGGAACAGGCTGATACGCAGCCCGCCATGGGAAACTGTTTCTTCGACAGGAAGAAAGGGGAGACCAGACGATTTTGCCAGCCCAGCGTCGCTCGTAATCATTCCGACCCGCCAACCTTTGAAACGTTCCAGTAGAGTTTTTCCAAGTGCGCCATAGACCGAAAAGAGAAGCTTTCGATCACCAATCCGAGCACCGTAAGGGGGATTAACGATCACAAGACCGGGCGCACCTTCAGGGCGCTCCAG
Organism: Marivivens sp.; assembly: GCA_038133925.1. Taxonomy (GTDB): domain Bacteria; phylum Pseudomonadota; class Alphaproteobacteria; order Rhodobacterales; family Rhodobacteraceae; genus Marivivens. The sequence goes on from JAYPUF010000145.1 coordinate 4,885, forward strand.
ATCACTCACTGCTGCATGTTTAAAACTGGTAAGGTGACCAACTCCAGCACGCTCCGCGTTCGCTGCGCTCATACGCACAGCGCCTTGGTCACGGTCCGAGCCATAAAAACGTAGCTGACTTTGATTGACGCCGTCGCGCGTCAACTCGCCAAATGCTTCAGCATTGAAATTTGCAAATTTCTCGAAGGCGAAGTGGCGATTTCGTCCTGCTTGTAGCCCTAGCGCAAATTCAGCGGCCTCAATCACAAATGTGCCTGAACCACACATCGGATCGACGACCGTTTCAGTGCCTGTATAACCACATTGTCGCAAGAAGAGAGCCGCAAGGTTTTCTCTCATCGGCGCTTTGCCGACCGCTTCTTTGTGGCCGCGCTTGTGCAAGGACTCACCAGACGTATCGACGCTAAAAGTACAAAGGTTATCGTCAATGCGTACTTTTAGGGTGATTTCAGCATCCGCAGAAATAGTTGCCCCTAAGGTTTCCTTTAGCGCCGTTTCAATGCGCTGAGCCGCTGCCCCCGCGTGGTAAATCTTGGACTTCTTCGACGTTACTTCCACTTTTATCGGATACTTGGGATCAAAGATCTCGTTCCACGGAAATTTCCGAGCTCGCTTGTCGAGTTGCGCGAGGTGAAACGCCATAAAAGAGCCGATACGTGCAAGAACGCGTCCAGCTCCTCGGAGCTCAAGATTTGCGCGCCAGACATCACGCCAGCTTCCTTCTATTGTGACACCACCCACGATGGTGCCTTGAACGCTAAAACCCTTTTCTCGCGCTTCTTCAGCGAGAGTGGTTTCAAGTCCCGGAGCTGTGACGAGGAGAATTTCGAAGGAGGCTGTCTGTGTCATGC
>JAYPUF010000146.1:0-5701 GCA_038133925.1 Marivivens sp.
GGAGCACTTCGCCCGATGCGAGGACGATGCGCACGATACCATCAGCCTTCATTTCAAAGGTGGTGGGGTGCGAGCCGTATTCTTCGGCTTTCTGAGCCATCAGGCCAACGTTCGAAACGGCGCCACAATTGGTGACGTCAAGCTTGCCGTTTGCTTTGAAGAAGTTGATGGTCTCGTCATAAACCGGCGCATAGCAGTTGTCGGGGATGCAGCACTTGGTCGGTGCGGCCTTGCCGTCCGGACCCCAGCCGATGCCGCCTGCGCGGATCACGGCAGGCATAGACGCGTCGATAATGACGTCCGACGACACGTGCAGGTTGGTGATGCCCTTGTCCGAGTTCACCATATACATGTCAGGTTGAGCGGCCATTGCAGCTTTGTAGTCGGCCTCAAGCTCGGCGTTGCCAGCGATCTTGGCTTCGAGATCACCCAGACCCTGGTTCGGGTTGAAGCCCAGTTCAGCAAGCTTTGCGCCGTGCTTGGCGATGAAGCCTTCAAGGTAGACCGAAACGAAGTGACCAAAGATAATCGGGTCCGAGACTTTCATCATCGTGGCCTTCAGGTGGACCGAGAACAGAACGCCCGGTTCCATCGAAGCGATTTCCTGCTTGATGAACTTGCGCAGTTCTTTGGCCGACAGGAAGGTCGCGTCTACGATTTCGCCTTCGATGTACTTGAGCTTGTCCTTCAAGACGGTTTCAGCGCCCGAAGCATCGGTGAAAGTGATCTTGGCCGCGCCAGCCTGAGCGGCGGTGATGGTCGCCGCTTTTTCGTTGGCGTAGAAATCGTTGCCGACCATTGATGCGACCGAAGTCTTGCTGTCAGCAGTCCATTCACCCATCGAATGCGGGTTTGCCTTGGCGTATTCTTTCACAGCCTTGGCCGAACGACGGTCCGAGTTACCTTCGCGCAAGACGGGGTTCACAGCCGAACCCTTGATCGCGTCATAGCGCGCCTGCACAGACTTTTCTTCGTCGGACTCTGCGTTGGTCGGGTAGTCAGGGATGTTGTAACCCTTGGACTGAAGCTCTTTGATCGCAGCGGTGAGCTGCGGCATCGACGCAGAAACGTTCGGCAGCTTGATGACGTTGGCTCCGGGGGTCTTAACGATCTGCCCAAGCTCTGCGAGGTCGTCGTTGACGCGCTGCTCTTCTGTTAGGAATTCGGGAAAAACGGCGAGGATGCGCGCTGCGACCGAAATATTGCGGGTTTCTACGCTAAGACCTGCTGCACCAGCAAAGGAGCGGATGATCGGCAGGAGCGAAGCGCTTGCCAGCTCGGGAGCTTCGTCGACGATTGTATAGATGATATCGGGGGTATTGGTCGTTGCCATGGTGCCCATTTCTCCGTCCAGTGGGGCCGCTTTGCGATTGGCTTGGCGGCGGGGTGCGGTTTTGCGCGGGGCGAGGCTCGCCCGTCTCGCGCGTTTTGCCACCGCTTATAAAAGGCGGGTCGATATGTCAATGTGTGCCATTGTATACAATTGACGCGGGGAGTACTTTTTTGCCCCGCGTCTAAAGTTTGTGCATGTTACTAGATGCCATCGTCCTTGGCTCGGAAGCTATCGGCGGACGCGCGTTTCCAGCGGCTGAGGTAGCCGAAGCGTTCGTCGTCTTCGCGCAAGAGGAAACCGCTCGGCATATAGGGGTAGATTTCGTTCAAGGTCACCATGTCGCGATCATTCTCGCGCTCGATAAAGTGAAACGGGCTGAACTGTCCTGGGTGGGTGAGACCTGCGGAACCCGTCATATCACCCAGCGCCTTGAGTGTGTTGCGGTGGAAGTTTGCCACACGTACCGCCTTGTCATCTGGAACAAGCGCGCGCTGACGCATCGGATCTTGTGTCGCAACGCCGGTGGGGCAGTGGTTTGTGTGGCAGGCCTGAGCCTGAATGCAACCAACCGCGAACATAAATCCGCGTGCCGAGTTCGCCCAATCGGCTCCGAGCGCAAGAGTTCGTGCAATATCGAACGAAGTGATGAGTTTGCCAGACGCACCGAGTTTGATTTGTTCGCGGATGCCTGCGCCGCGCAAAGTGTTGTGCGCAAAGACAAGACCTTCAACGAGCGGCATACCCATATGGTTGGCAAATTCGAGCGGAGCCGCGCCGGTGCCGCCTTCTTTGCCGTCGATGACGATGAAGTCAGGATAGATGCCAGTCTCGAGCATGGCTTTGACGATACACATGAACTCGCGGCGGTGACCGATGCAAAGCTTGAAGCCGACAGGCTTGCCACCAGAAAGGTCACGCAGTTGTTTGATGAAGTTGCAAAGCCCAACCGGAGAGTCAAAGGCCGAATGACTGGATGGGGACAGACAGTCCTTGTCCATCGGAATGTGACGCGCTTCGGCAATCTCAGGCGTGATCTTCGCTGCGGGAAGCATGCCGCCCTTGCCAGGTTTCGCGCCTTGGCTCAGTTTGATCTCAATCATCTTGACCTGATCAGGTGCAACCGTCTCGGCAAAGACCGAAGGGCTAAAATTTCCGTCATCGTCACGGCAACCAAAGTAGCCGGTGCCAACCTCAAAGATCAGGTCTCCGCCCTGTTTGTGATAGCGGCTGATGCCACCTTCGCCGGTGTCATGCGCAAACCCGCCGATCTTTGCGCCTCGGTTCAAAGCGGTGATCGCATTCGCGGAAAGTGCGCCAAAACTCATTGCAGAGATGTTATAGAGTGAGATGTCGTATGGCTTTTTACAGTCTGGGCCGCCGACCGTTGTTCTAAAGTCCGTATCTTTGATTTCAATCGGTTGGATCGAGTGGGTGAGCCACTGATACCCCGAGCCATAGACGGCCTTTTTCGTACCAAATGGACGTTTGTCCTCTACGTTCTTGGCCCGCTGGTAAACGATTGCGCGGGCGTCCCGCGAAAAGGGTACTTCTTCGTCATCGGCTTCGAGCAGGTACTGCCTGATCTCGGGGCGGATCATTTCGAAGAAGTACCGAACATGCCCGAGGATCGGATAGTTACGAAGCACAGCGTGACGGGTTTGGGTCATATCCCAAAGGCCAAGTAAAATGATCGCGCCCAAGAGCATCTGGAATACGAGCAAGCCAGTGCTTCCTTGCTCAAAAAGGAACGTTAAGGCAAAAAGAAACGTAACAAGCAAAAGGCTTGTATAGCGCGAAACGAGAAAAGACATGTGTCCTCCGTTTGAAAGCGATGACTGGACCTTAGCCCCAAAAAAACAAGGTGAAAACCGTCAAAGCCTACTGTTTTCACGCTTGTCTTATGCGGCCTTGGCCCAATTTCGGGCGTTGACTCCTGAATCGTGAACGGATTGTGTTCCCAGCAATTTAGCGACTTACACTTAAGAGAGGTTTTGCGATGAAACAGCGTGAGCTTGGTAAGGGCGGCCCGAAGGTTGGCGCAATCGGTTTGGGTTGTATGAGTTTCGCAGGTGCTTTCGGCGAAACTGACGAGGCGACCTCGCATAAATGTCTTGATGCAGCGGTCGAAGCGGGCATCAATTTCCTCGATACCGCGAATGTCTATGGAATGGGTCGCTCAGAAACAGTGATTGGCAACTGGCTCAAAAAGTCCAAGGCCAAGATGGTCATTGCAACAAAAGTTGGTATTCAACGCGACCCAGAGCGTCCAACCAACAACGAGCCTGACTATATCCGCACTGAACTCGAAGGCTCTATGAGCCGTTTGGGCGTCGATTGCGTTGATCTCTACTATTTACACCGCCGCGATCCGCTGACCCCAATTGAAGACGCGATCGGCGCAATGGCTGACCTTGTAAAAGAGGGCAAGATTGGCGGATACGGTCTCTCGGAGGTCGGGCCGTACACGCTCCGCCGCGCTCACGAGGTTCATCCTTGTATGGCTGTCCAGAGTGAATACTCGCTTTGGACCCGTGCGCCTGAACTGGGCCTAACTCAAGCCTGCGCGCAATTGGGCGTTGCCTTTGTCCCGTTCTCGCCGTTGGCGCGCGGCGTCTTTGGTCGCAAATACCCTGACAACTTTGAGCTGCAGGATTTCCGAACAAATATCCCGCGTTTCCAAGGTGATAACTATACACGTAACAAAGCTATCGTCGACAACTTCCGTGTCTATGCCAAAGACAAGGGCTACACGACCTCGGAACTTGCCTTGGCTTGGTTACTGGCAAAGGGCGAAAATCAAATTCCGATCCCCGCGACGCGTACCGCCGAGCACCTTGCGGATTGGGTGGCTGCCGATTGCATTACGCTAAGCGCCGACGAAATGGCTGAAATCGAAACCATTTTGCCTGTCGGTTTCGCCTTTGGGGATCGGTATAGCAACGATATGGCCAAGACAGTCGAGCGCTATAGTTAAGCATGTCGAAACCCACCTACAGTGACATCGCTGCACGCGCAGGCGTTGGAACCGCAACTGTTGAGCGTGTGCTCAATGGGCGAGGGGGCGTGCGCCCTTTCACCGTAGAAAAGGTTCTCGTCGCAGCGCGGGAGATGGACTGGCCAGGCCGCTTGCCCGAGGTGCATCGGGGCCTTTTGCGGATCGAAGTTATTCTGGTGCGGCCTGAATCGTCATTTTTCGGACGTTTGGCTACTGCATTTCGTAGGATTGCATCGTCTCTTGATCCTTCGGTTCAGGTCCATGTTACCTTTATGCCCGAGAGCGACCCCAAGGCGATTGCCGCACGGATTACGGATCGCTCGATCCGTCGTTCAGGCCTTGTGATCTCGTCACCCGATACACCAGAAGTCCGCGCGGCACTGGAACGTGTCAGGGCGAGTGGGCTCCCTGTAATTCAGGTCGTGACCCGCGTGATAGAAGACGCCCATTTCGTTGGGATTGATAACTATGCAGCAGGGCGCATGGCAGGCATGATGGTGGCAAGGCTTGGGGGAGTGCGCGGTCCTGTCGTGGCGCTGTGCCATTCTCAGGTCTATTCGGTTCACCGTGATCGTTTGCGCGGCTTCTCGGATTATCTTGCCGAAAATCCCATTGGGACGGACTTTGTTCATGTGCAATTTAGCGGTGATGATCCCGATCAAACGAGCGAACGATTGTTTCGGACGTTGCAGCAATGGCCGGACCTTGCGGCGATCTATAACGCGGGCGGGGCGAACGAGGCGGTTGTAGATATGCTCAAACGCAAGGGCCGCGAGGTGTTTGTTGTCGCACATGAGCTGGATGAGCTGGCCAGTGCGGCTCTCATGGACGGCACAGTTGATGTCATCTTAGATCAGCTGCCCGAGGCGCAGGCGCGGCGCTCACTTGATATTTTGCTGTCCGAGATCGGTATATTGAATGATCCGATCAGCAACCCGCCAATGCGATTTACGACAATCACGCGCGAGAATCTTTGATCTGATCTGATCAGTTTTTCCTCAGTCATTGAGGTGATGTCAGAGTAGATTCCGCTCCAAATTTAGGGAGGGGTCAGATGGGCAAGCACCTGTCAGTCTATGAGCTTTTGAAATCAAAAGGCTCCAAGAAATGGGTTCAACTTCATGTGGATCGCGGCGCTGAAGCTGCCGCTGCTGTCTCTGCGGGAATACTTGTGCTGTCTTGTGAGCCCGATCACACGCTCGAGCCGATCAGAGCCGCTGCACCCACTGCGTTTGTTTCTGCTGGGATGCCGCATGGAACTGTTGCCTCACCCGATGAAGCAATTCGTGAGGGGTTTCGCATTCTCGAGCGTGGCGCAGACGCGGTCTATTGCTCGCACAGCGTTCATTTCATCGAAGCAATGGCGCGCGAAG
>JAYPUF010000147.1:0-5685 GCA_038133925.1 Marivivens sp.
CTTTACTTTGCGACGACCTTTTATCACCTGATTATCCCGTCAAATCCGATCATTGCGCTCTATCAGCTTCATGTTGCGGGATTTGGTGCGGTTCCCGGGCACGTGGGCTTTGATAAAGTGGAAATCAGTGAAGATCGTTCGATCGATAGCCACGCCTATATTCACTATCTTCACCACAAGTATTTTGAGGTGAACTATGGCGACGGGCTTATTCCTCTCGATAAGTGGTTTGGCACCTTTCACGACGGTTCCAAAGCGGGTGACGAGATGATGAAGGCACGTTTCCAAGCCAAGAAAGCAAAGCTGAACGCCAAGTCGTAAGTGGCAGAGTTCAATTCAATGGACACCAAGGGTTACGGCCCTTGGTGTTTTTGTTTTCGGAGAGCGAAGACAAACAAAGTGTGATGTCGCCAGTCCTGTCTTGCAATTATGGGTTGCGCATTGCCGTCCCGGAGCGGCATTCGCTTCGTCAAAAATTATACAAAAGTATACAAATATATTCTTTAGATGTGCCGCTGAGATGCTGGCGCATCTTCCTGATTGGGTAGTTAAAATGTATTCTAAAGTTCATATTATGAATCTAAAGTGTAAGATAAGCGCGTCGCAGACGAGCATGCAGACGTTTCTTGATGCCTTCACGCAAGCGGATCGTTGTGGATCGGGGGTGTGCATTGGGCTCCATCACTGATTGAAAACGACCGAAGTGATTGGCTGGAAACGTAAACAACTCTTCGTGAAAGCCTGCCGTGCATTTGGATCACAAGTGTCGCACATCTAGGAGGGGTGCATCAGAATGAACGTGATCAACATGTTGCTTGTTGAGGATAATCCGGGAGATGTCCTTCTCACGAAAGAGGCGCTTAAGGACTCAAAAATCCGAAATAAGCTGTCGGTCGTTGGAACTGGCGAGACGGCGCTTGATTTTCTCTACCGTCGAAATGGCCATGAGAAAGCTGATCCTGTTGATTTGATTTTGCTCGATCTCAATCTGCCGGGAGTGGATGGATACGAGGTTCTGGAAGTCATCAAGAAGGATGAAAATCTGCGGCGTATTCCCGTGGTCGTCTTGACGAGTTCAGCGGCGGAGTCCGACAGGCTCAAGAGTTATAACCTCCACGCAAACTGTTATGTCACCAAACCTCTTGGTGCGGAGGCTTTCTATTCGATCGTGCGCGAGATCGAACAATTTTGGTTAACGATTGTAGGGCTCCCACCGAGGTAAGATGCAACAAAATGAAGCAGAAGTCTTAGATCTTTTTGTTCGAGCGATTGCTCACGACATCGCTGCTCCCTTTAGGACGATCGGGGGAGCTGCGGCTATTTTGATGAAGGAGCGTGAGGATGCTGAAATCCTCCCTCTTATCATCGACGCAGCGAATGAAGGTTCTTTGCAACTTGAAACTCTTGTTGGCGCTATGAGGGATTTCCTTGCCCCTAAATGCCTCGTTCAAGTGCCGGTTAATCGGATATTTCTGGCTTCAAGTCTAAAAGATAGGTCGACCGCTTTGTCTTTTGTTTCGGATGATGTTTTTGCGCGGTTTCCTGTGGGTGTTTTTGAAAAACTCTGCGAGCATTTTGGGAGCGCACTCCAAGTGTGGGCAGAGAATGCCCGAGGCGAGATCAAGTTGACCCAAAGTGCAGAGCTCAATGCGATTGAGCTTTGCGCGGAGTTCAAGACCGTGGTCCTTCGGCCACGTGCCGCAGAGCGTTTTTTTGTACCCCTAAAACAGAACTATGTGCAGTGCACGGCAGGGCATTTGCCACTTGGCTTTATGATCAAAGCGACCGCTACGAACCTTGGGGGAACGGCGACTTTCGCAAACAGTGAAGACGGTTTGGCGAGGCTGAGTGTAACAATACCAATTTAAGAAAGTGCGGGGATCAGTCGATGACAGCTCCAGAAACTACTGGAATACGAAAGTCGGTTTTGATCCGAGAGTTGGGTCTTTTCATCGTTCTAATTGGTGCAATCGTCCAGATTTACATTTGGAATTATTTCCCGACATTGCAGCACGAGTTGGCACTTGTGCTTGGGAACGGAATGTCGCTGAACACAGCAATCTGTTTGACGATCCTTTCCCTAGGCGCGATGCTTCGTGGAAACCTAGTGTCACTTCGCTTTGTATTTTCAGCAGCCGTCCTAGCGTTCTGTATCATGAAGCTGGCTTTTTACCTTGGCGCTTCTGAATACGATATCGATCGTTTTTTGATCGAAGACATCAGCAGCGAAGTCCGAATGGACGATCAAACGGCAATTGCTTTGGGCTTCATTGCCGTTGACCAAGTCATTCGCACTCGGCTTAGAAATAACGCTATTGCGGACCTGTTAAGGTTCCTCGCTCTCGTCATGGGGCTAATAAGCGTTGCTGACAATCTTCTGAGCTATACCGACTTTGAATATTACTTCAACGGTGTCAACGCGACTACGGTCCAGACTGCAATTTCCCTTATTTTACTTTCCTTGTGCCAGTGGCCAGATCTGCAATCTGTTCGGTCGTTCGCGGACTTGAATCGGGTGCTTCGACTTCGCGAATATGCCTTGTCGATTGCAGTGGTTTTGCTCGGCTTCGTCGCCTCCGAAGAAAAGCTCCTCATCGAAAAGGCAAATGCGGCAAAGGCGATACAAGGGGATGCTGAGAGAACGTCACGAACGATTGTCCGGAACTTTCATATGATTGCTGGTGTCGCTGCGCGCCTTTTGGGTGAACATGACACCCACCACCGTGCAGAGATGGTCATCGGCTACCAACACTTGTTTGAGGAGTTTGGCTCGATCTTTCTTGTTATTGAAGCGAACGAGATCACGAACGGAACCTTGGATCGATATATTGAAGACAACTTCGGTTTTGAGTTCGCGTTTGATCAGGCGAACTTGATGGAATTGACTGATTTGGATGGGAACGCTCTTTGGATATCGGGGGGAATCGATCGAGCGGGTGAGCCTGTTCTCGTTTATATCTCGTCCCAAACAGGAAAGCCCAATAGTGATGCCATTGTCGTGCTCTCGCGGCCGATGGAGTTGGCGATTGATGTAAATGAAGACGTTGTCCAGCTTCTGGTGCACTTCGAAATGGGGGATAGGGTAATTCTGTCCTCGTTCGACACGGAATACCAAGATAGTGAACGTTCACAGACCAAATCGTTCGAGTTGGGCGGAAAAGAATGGTCGCTTTCTATTTACCCAACGCCAGTCTTTGCTGCAAAGTACCGACCATTTTCGGTGAACTGGCTCGTCCCGCTGATTTCGATCCTCGCCTTTATCGTGGGGTTTAGTTCCAACAGATCAAAGCTGGTAGATGAGCGGAATTCCGAGTTGCGTGCCGCGCAACGAGAAAACCAGATCATCCTTGATAAGCTCGAGCAACAAAACAGAGAGTTGTCTCAGTTTGCCTATATCTGCTCTCATGATCTCAAAGAGCCTTTCCGAATGGTGTCCACCTTTTCCAAACGGTTGCGCACCCAGATTGACAGTAAACATGAAGAAGACGAGGCCACGATGCAGTATCTCGACATTCTGAGCGATGCTGGCGATCGGGCAGGGCACCTCATAGAAGACCTTTTGGCCTATACCACTTGTGATGATGATGAAATTCCGCGCGAGCGGTTTGATCCTTTGCCGATTATTCAAGAGTGTTTCAGCTCCGCAAAGCTTATCAAACCTGAGCGCGAATATAACTTTAGCTATGGTAGTTTCACCATTCTCAATGCGAACCGTCTTCAGTTCAAACAGATCACGCAAAACCTGATCGACAATGCCGTCAAATACAGCAAACCAGACGGCCCCATAGAAGTGCAGTTTTTTACGCGACTGTCGGGGCGCGAAATTGTCTTTGTGGTAAAGGACAATGGGATCGGTGTGCCAGAAAATCATCGTGAAAAGATCTTTGGCGTTTTTAAGCGGCTTCACGCACGCGGCGCTATTGCTGGAACTGGGATTGGTCTAGCGATCTGTGCCAAGATTGTAACCGCATATAACGGCAAAATCTGGGTGGACCCAGAGTGCACCGACGGCACTGAGATTTGCTTTACCTTACCGGCGGCAACCCAGAACAACTAGGTCTTACTCGGCGGGGCGCATAGCGCAAAAGAAAAGCGCCTCCCCTTCAACTTCGTGAATAGGGGAGGCGATACCACTCAATACACAGGAGGTCTCGTACTCATATAGAAGTTGGGAACACAAATTGACCGCCCCCATGTTTGGTAGTATCAATGTGATGTCTAAGTCAAGTTGGCAAGTGTCATTTTGATCTTCGCAAAAGGATAGGTGGAAATGCTTACAAGTGCGGTCGCAAAGATGCGGTCTATGTTGCTTGAAATGGAAAAGGACTTGGGGATCGCCGAGCTGTCCGAGGCTCAACGCGATGTACTCTACGCAATAACGCTTCTTTCTGCCAGAGAAGGCATTGCGAATATTGATGAAATTCAGGGGCATGAGCTCACACAGCTCATCAGTCGGCCGACCCTTTTCCGCGCCATCAATAGTCTTTTAGAAAAGAATATTATTGTAAGGGTTGGGACCGAGCGGTCCGGGAAATATCAGGTAGTCTAATAATCCTTGGTCTCGTAATGAGTTTTAATGCGTGACAAGTTGCCACTCTGCACTTTATTCAGTGTGTGTACTGGAGGTGTTTGCTATGTCTGATTTGAATTTTTCAGAATTGAGCGATGGTCGTCACGCACAATCTGCATCAACGCATTTGCGCGCTTTGTTTCAGAATAAAGTTGCTCGCAACGCGGTGCTTTGGGTTCTGGCTCAGCTTTGGGTGGCTACCGTTTGCGCGGGTATGATCTTTGTTGCAAACGTGCTCAACTACGCATGAATTTACGACCCAAGCGGAAAACGGCTAGGGCAAGTGCAAAGCACAAGATCGTTCCCATGGTGTCCCCAAAGATGAAGGCGAAGAGTAGCGGGCGGAACAGCTCTGAAATGACCAGACTTTGATAAACCAAGACATGTCCGATCGAGTTAAAGAGCGACGATACCGCGCCTGCCAAGACCAAATAGCGCCATGTATTCGGTCCGATCGCTCTAAGATCTGTCCCAAGTGGCAGGCCAAAAAGGCGTAGTACTTCGATGCCGAGCCAAGCACTACTTGCCCCAACAATCCATGTCATGACTTTGGTTCCGTTGGCTGCCACATCTGGAGTCACGAGAAAATGGCCTAAGACAGCTGCCGCAAAGAGATAAAAGATTGATCGCCAGCCAAAGAGCCATGCCGTTAACACGCGAACGCCATGAGGCAGGAAAATTAAAAGCGCATATTCAGTGATGTCGGGTAATATCGCTGTTTGCGTGGGGACGACGACCGCTTCCATCAGCCAAAAGCTGAGCACATAGAGAGCCGTCACGACCAAAACGATCAGCAATTGCGTTTGTATGTGTTTCAACTTGGTCCCCTTTTTGCTTCAAGCTTAATTTCAGCCGGTTGGGGAATAAATCGAAATTCACCGAATTTCTTGGAGCCATACTAATGAAACTGAAGCGGTGCTAAACCATACTTTTGGTCAGATTACTTGTTTGATGAAGTGCATCCTGAATGGCGAAGTCTTCAAAGTTATCGCTGCGAAGGGGAAGGGCTGATAGGCAGAACCAACTTGCATCCCACCAAGACAACAAAAAACCCGCCGAAGCGGGTCATTGTCACATCTCGTAAGTTTGAGATTATGGCTCCGGCGGTAGGGATC
>JAYPUF010000148.1:0-5570 GCA_038133925.1 Marivivens sp.
TCGATGCTGTCAAATGGGAGATGCTTGAGGAGTGGGATCGAACCAAAAAGGCTCCGAAACATGCCGATTGGTTGCATGCGAAAGAATTTGAAGGCGTTTGAAAACGCTTACAATTTGGCACTATGGTGCCGCTTAAAGAAAAAAGGCGCACGGTTAATTCGTGCGCCTAAGGGCGTCTGGGCGCTCTGAAACGCAAGGATAAGAGGAGAGACCTATGAATTATCACGTTGCTACGTCATTTGAGGAGGCGTCGGCGATCGCGGCCGCCTCCAAAGGGGTGACGCGTTTCCTTGCTGGGGGGACAGATGTGCTTGTCCAGATGCGTGCAGGAATCGTTCAGCCTGACGATATTATCGATATCAAGAAAATCTCGGGCACTGATGTTATCGCTCAGAATGATGATGGCAGCTGGCGTATTGGCATTGCCGTCCCCGGCGCGCGACTTGGTGCGCATGCTGGATTTGGCTCTGATTGGCCAGGTATTGTCGAAGGGATGGAACTTGTTGGGTCTACCCAAGTTCAAAGTCGCGCCACGTTAACAGGCAACTTGTGCAACGGGTCTCCTGCGGCAGACAGCGTTCCAGGGCTTGTGGCTGCTGGCGCGACTGTGACCGTCGTCGGAACCAAAGGCTCTCGCGAAATCGTTGTGGAAAACATCCCCGCGGGTCCAGGTAGAACAACGCTTGAAAAAGGCGAAGTCATTGCCGCGATTAACGTTCCTGCAAGAGGGGCAAACGCAGGCGATGCATACCTGCGTTTTATTCCGCGCACGGAGATGGACATTGCGGTTGTTGGGTGCGCTGTCAATTTGCGTCTCGAAGGCGATAAGGTCGTCGAAGCGCGTGTAGCGGTTGGGGCCGTTGCGCCGACCGTGATTTTGGTGCCCGAAGCTGCTGAAGCCATTATCGGCACTACATTGGATGACGCCGCTCTTGCTGCACTTGCCGCAGCTGCGAGCGCTGCAAGCAAACCGATCAGTGACAAACGGGGCACTGCTGAATTCCGTATCGAGATTGCTGGTGTGCTCGCAAAGCGCGCCGCTAAAATCGCATATGCCCGCGCAAAGGGAGAAAAATAATGAGCAAAATCCACGTAACGACTAAAATTAATGGTGATGAGGTCGAGTTTCTCGCTGATCCCCGCGAAACTCTGTTGGATTGTCTGCGCGACCATGTTGGCCTGACTGGAACCAAAGAGGGTTGCGGCACCGGTGACTGCGGAGCTTGTTCGGTCGAACTAGATGGCACGTTGGTATGTTCGTGCCTCGTCCTCGGCGCAGAAGCCAACGGGAAATCCGTAAACACGATCGAGGGCATGGCAAAGGGCGAAGAATTGCACCCGTTGCAGCGCAAGTTCATTGAGCATGCTGCCCTTCAGTGCGGTTTCTGCACCCCTGGCATCCTCGTTGCTGCCAAGTCGCTACTCGAAAAGAACCCAAACCCGACCGAGGAAGAAGCACGCTTCTGGCTTGCAGGAAATCTGTGCCGTTGCACGGGCTATGATAAGATCATTCGCGCCGTTTTGGATGCGGCAGCTGAAATGCGGGAGACAGCATAATGGCTAAGGACAACGTAACAAACGAGTTTCGTCTTATCGGAACACGCCCGAACCGTCCGGACGGCTTGGATAAGGTGACTGGCCGCGCTCGTTATGGAGCCGACTTCTCGCTTCCGGGGATGCTTTGGGGCGCTGTCGTACGCAGCCCGCATGCTCATGCACGGATTGTGAAGATAGACACCTCCAAGGCTATGGCACTTGAGGGTGTCAAATCTGTTGTAACACGTGCGGACTTTCCCACTGGTTTGACGGGCGAGGATTGGAACCTCCAAGAGAACACTATTGCAGGTGAAAAAGCGCTTTACGACGGACATGCCGTTGCTGCAGTTGCTGCAACTTCGAAGTTCCTCGCAGAAGAAGCAGCACGTTTGATCGAAGTGGAATACGAAGTTCTTCCGCACGTCATTGATGTTGATGACGCGATTAAGCCAGATGCACCGGTGATCCGCGAAGGTGCGGCTGACGCTTCTGTTCCCGAAGGAAGTGCGCCGAACGTTGTCCGTTATATGGAATTTGGTCGTGGTGACGTCGAAGCTGGTTTCGCAGCTGCCGACCTCGTTATGGAAAAAACCTATAAAACTGAGGCGACCCACCAGGGCTACATCGAACCACATGCTTGCGTTGGTCAGATGGGCGCTGACTCCAAAGGTGAAATGTGGGTATGTACCCAAGGCCATTGGTATATCCGCAAGATGTGTGCTGCTGTTCTTGGCATCGAGTCCGCTCAACTTCGCGTCACTCCTTCGGAAATCGGCGGTGGCTTCGGCGGTAAAACCACGATTTTCATGGAGCCTCTTTCGCTGGCACTTTCCCGCAAAGCAGGTGGTCGTCCGGTCAAAATAGTTATGTCGCGCGCCGAAGTTCTTCGCGCCACCGGGCCGACAGCTTCTGGTTCGATGGATGTAAAGCTTGGTATGACCAAAGACGGCAAGATTACTGCCGCTCGTGTCGAATTCCGTATGCAAGGCGGTGCTTTCCCTGGCGCCCCAGTCGATATGGCACTGTATTGCTGTCTCGCGGCCTATAAGCTCGAAAACGTTGCACACATTGGATATGATGTCATGGCTAACCGTCCTAAGTGCGCCGCTTACCGCGCACCGGGCTCACCAATGGGTGCTTTCGCGGTTGAAAGCCTCGTGGATGAGATGTGCCGTGAGCTGAAACTTGATCCAATCGAGACACGTCTCATGAATGCTGTCCGTGAAGGTGATGTAGCCAGTTATGGACCGAAGTTTGGTTCTATTGGTTTGGTCGAAGTTCTTGAGGCAGTAAAACAGCACCCGAACTATCAGGCACCACTTGGCCCGAACCAGGGTCGTGGCGTTGCGGCGGGCTATTGGTTCAACCACAACGGCGAAACCTCTGTTTCGATGTCGATCGCGTCTGACGGCACTGCTCAGGTGTCTGTTGGAACGCCCGACATTGGCGGTAGCCGTGCCTCCATCGCTTTGATGGTCGCCGAACGTTTGGGTATTGCCTATGAAGACGTGCGCGTGAACGTTGTCGAAACCGGCGCTCTTGGCGAAAACGAGCCGACACATGGTTCGCGCGCGACCTTTGCAAGCGGCAAGGCTGCTATTCTGTCCACCGAACAGGCCATCAAAGAGATGTGCCGCCGTGTTGCGAAAGAATGGGGTATCGACGAGGAAGCTGTCGATTGGAGCGACGGTGCGGCGCACCCCGCTGGCCCGAACGCAGGAAAGTTCCCGCCGATGACCCTCAAGGAAATCGCAGCCAATATGGGAAGCACAGGCGGGCCGATTTCGGGTCACCACGAAAGTCTACCCGATGGCGTTGGAGCGAGCTTTGGTGCGCACGTGGTTGATGTTGAAGTCGATCCTGAAACTGGTCGTACTTCGATAGTTCGGTATCTCGTCGTTCAAGATGCTGGCCGCGCTATTCACCCGTCCTATGTGGAAGGACAGTATCAGGGTGGTGCAGCGCAGGGCATTGGCTGGGCGTTGAACGAGGAATATGTCTACGGTTCTGATGGACGTTTGCAAAACCCGGTGTTCCTCGATTACCGCATTCCGGTCGCCTCGGATCTTCCGATGATCGATACGGTAATCGTAGAGGTTCCCAACCCTGGGCACCCGTATGGCGTTCGCGGTGTAGGCGAGACGGGTATTACGCCACCGCTGCCAGCGATTGCGAACGCAGTCCATGCGGCGACGGGGTCTCGGATCCGTCATCTACCGATCACCCCTCAGAAGGTTCGCAGCGCAATGAAAGCCGCCGCGAAATAAAGAAAGAAGCCGCCTGAGAAATCAGGCGGCTTTTTCATGAAGATATCAAATGCGCTGAAAACTTATCGAATTTGAAATCAGGGCAAAGAAAAACCCCCGCTAGATTACTCTAGCGGGGGTTCTCTTTTTTAGGAGTTTGCACCTGACATGTGACGCGCGGCGATATAGCCGAAAGTCAAAGCAGGTCCGAGCGTGATGCCGCCACCAGGATAGTTGCCGCCCATAATCGAGGCTGCATCGTTACCTGCCGCATACAGGCCTTTGATGGGGTTACCTTCCTCAGACAGAACCTGCGAATATTCGTTGGTTTTCAGGCCAGCGAAAGTTCCAAGGTCGCCAACGTAAAGGCGCACTGCGTAGAATGGACCCTTTGCGACGGGCGCAACGCAGGGGTTGGGCTTGTGCTGTGGATCGCCGAGCGAGCGGTTATAGGCGGTGGAGCCTTTGCCGAATTCAGGATCTTCACCTTTAACGGCGTACTTATTGTACTCGGCAATCGTTTTTTCAAACTGAGTTGCGTCCGCACCGATTTGCTGTGCGAGGTCGCGAAGTGTTTTCCCTTGATAGAGATAACCTTGCTTGATCAGTTTCTTATACGGAACAGGCGAGGGCTTCGCATAGCCTAGACCATAGCGACGGAATGTGCGGTGGTCAGCGATGAACCAAGCGGCGTTCTCGGCACCTTCACCACCTTCTTCGCGGCAACGTTTGACCATTGCTTGGCAGAAGTCGTGATAGCTCTGGGCTTCGTTGACGAAGCGCTTACCGGAACGCGTAATAGCGATTACGCCAGGTTTGGAGCGATCTACAAAGTGAGGGAATGTTCCGAGCGTACCATCGCCACGCGGAGGGCGCGAAATCGGGACCCAAGCCGCTGAGTGTGGCAAGTCTGTTTTGACTGAGGCGCCAACATTTTCCCCAAGGCGAAGGCCGTCACCCGTGTTCCCTGGAGGGGCGGGGGAAACGTGTTCGTATCCCGTCGGTGCGTGCGGCATGAGCTCTTTACGGCGCACTGGATCCTGTGGAAATCCGCCAGCAGCCAAAACCACACCTTTGCGCGCCATGACCTGAACTGGACCATCTGGGCGGTTGATGATCGCGCCAATAACTTCTTCTTTATCATTGCGAATAAGCTGTTGAACGGGCGAAGAAGTCCAAATCTTAACGTCTTTATCAAAGGCCGATTTGGCAAGACGTGCAATCAAGGCGTTGCCGTTCATGAGGCGCATTGCGCGCCCATGGAAAACAACATCTCGAACGAACTTGGCAACAAGTCCCGTTACAAAGAACGCTGAAATAGGCGAACGAGTGACGTTAAAGAAGTGCAGAAGTTCTTTGCCTGAACCAATCATCATGCCGAGAACCGTGATTTCCCAAAGCGGTGGACGCAGGCGTTTGATTTCTTTTCCAAGCTCGCGTCCATCAAACGGGCGCGCGACGATCGAGCGCCCCGCATCCATACCGCCGGGTGCGGTTGGGTGATAGTCCGCAAAAGTTGGACCAAGGTCAAACTGGAGGGAGGTGTTGTTCTCGAAAAACTCAACAGCTTTTGGGCCGGCTTCGAGGAAGGCTTCGACACGTGCAGAGTCGTAATGCTCGCCGGTCTCGTGCTTCATGTAGGTGCGCGCTTTCTCGACGCTGTCGTCGATGCCAGCACGCTTGGCTGGTCCGTTATTCGGAATCCACATCCAGCCGCCAGAGCGAGCAGTCGTGCCTCCGAAAACGGGTTCTTTTTCCGCAACAATAACCTTTAGGCCTCTGTGAGCT
>JAYPUF010000149.1:0-5410 GCA_038133925.1 Marivivens sp.
ACGGTCAGGAAGTTGTCGTCGAACAGAGCCATCGAAACGCCTACGTTTTCTGCCATAGCAGTTGTCGAGAGCAGCGAAGCAAGGCCAGCGGCGATAAGTGTCTTTTTCATTGGTTTCCTCCCAATATGGTGTCCGGCGCACCGTTCATATGCCGGAAAAAAGGACCCCCTCCCTAATGGGGGCCTATTCCCTTCACGCAGTCGCTTTGATCTGCGATGAAATGAATTCGAATGAGCGTTTGATCTCGGTGAATGGGTCCGCCATCGCATGTGTCAGAGGCGAGAAGCACTCGTATGACACAGGCCCATCATAACCAGCAGCCAAAAGCGCGGCGATTTGCTCGACGTTACCAAGACGGTCGTTTTCATCGACCAAAACGCGGTGCTCGTCTTCCATCTCGCTCACTGCGAGACTCGGATCGACGACACCAGAGATATGAATAATTCCCGTATAGTCAGGATACAGCGGACCACCATCTGCAAGCGTGTGATGGAATGTGTCGTGCACCAGTTTGAAGAGCCCCTTGCCATTCAGCGCATCAATCTCTTCGACCAGTTCAGTCTTGGACCTCAGAGACGACCTCAGGAACCCAAGAGGCTCGACCAAAGCAACCATGCCCTCTGCCTCAAGCATCGGCTTGATCGCAGACAGAGCAATGCGCAAGTTCACGCGGCGCTCACCGTCACCGGTTTGCGTGCCATCGTTGCGCGGAATGAGGCTCATTGTATGCGCACCCGCCGCCTTGGCGGTTTTGATCAGCGCAAGCACTTCGTCTGCACGATCTTGGGTCCAGGTATTGAATGGATAGACTTGGCTCACGCCGACAATTTCGATGCCCATGTCACGCGCAATCGCTCCAGCTTCCTTCGGGTCCATCCCATCAAAAAGCGGACGCGCGATGTCGTTACGGACCTCGACGCCGACACAGTCCAGAGATTTAGCCAAGCCTAGAAAATCGACATACCCAAGATTGGGCGTCGTCATGTGGTTCAATGCGCGTTTCAATTCTGTCTCCCAGCCGATGAATTTTCCCGTCATCGGTTCTTTCATCAACCTGAAAAATTCAAACGATTCCGTCAATTAGCCCACGCATTTTTGCGTCAAAAATGACGTATTTAAGACCAACTATGATGACGCAAAAACGTCATACACTTTGCATAGAACCAAACGCAAATGAACCTAAATATTTCGCAAAAAATGAAGAAATTGTTCATAAAAATGAAGGTGCAAGCCGATTTATGGCTCACACCTTCCTTTCTCAAATCCAAATACTCACCAGAGTTTGACAATCAGTTCAGAGATATTCAACCCAAATGATACTAAAACGTCATGCTAACATCATGGAAGCGTCAAAACAAAGCGCTCAAGTTCTTCGTCCGAAATTGCGACCGAATGTTCTGGTGCCGGATATTGGCCTTTCTCAACGTCCATTTTAAACTCTTTAAAGGCAGCAATCCGCTCAACTTGAAGCCGATCCAACTCTGTTCGGAAATCGCGATAGCTCTTGGCATGACGTGGCTTATGTCCGCGCGTATACCCCAGCACATCCTCCGCAAAGAGATACTGCGCGTCCGCATAAGGTCCTGCGCCCATCCCAAGCAGCACCAGTTTTGTCCGCTTGGCAATTTCTTCGGCAACGCGATCAGGCACGACCTCTAACTCTGCTCCAAAGGCACCGATTTCTTCGAGCCGCTTCACATGCTCGTATACAGCCAAGGCACTCTGTGCTGTTTTTCCAACGGCCTTGAACCCGCCTGTCCAAGTCGCCTTGGAAGGGATCAGACCCACATGGCTCACCACTGGAATCCCGTCATCGGCAAGCGCTTTGATTGTCCCAAATGACGAGGCGCAATACACACAGTCCCCACCTATTTTCATCGCCCGATGGGCCGCACGTAAATAGTCCTCTTGCGTTACCAGCTCCCCATAGAGGAGTCCGACCTGAACAAAGCAATTGCCGGCAGCTTCGCGCATTTCTGGCGTCCAAACAGGATCAATGATCGAGAGCATATCAATCCCCGCTGCAGAAGCTGCGGCTGCCTCATCGGGTGTATCGACATAAAGCATTGAAAGCTGGCGTTTGCCCTTCATGCCGCGAATATCCGCGACCGTTGGGCGCTTGTGATAGAGTCCCATAGTTCCTCCTTTTGTCCGCAGATTTGCGACCTCTTAGTTGTGATTTTCCACTCGCCATATGCGTGCGGTGCGTTAAGGTGTTAGCGTTACCATTTGCGATAAGGTTTTAAGATGTCTCACCCATTGCCCGATAACGCTGTCTCTAAACTCGAAATTTGGCCCGAAGGCCCGCCTTCTGACCCTGCTGCGGGTCGGACCGAGAAGACCTTTCTCAACCCCACTGACCCAAGCGAACGCTGGGTGAGGAACATCCACATCCCGACGCTCACGCACATTCCCGCTGATAACCCGACGGGCAAAGCCATGCTCATCATTCCCGGCGGCGGTTATCTTTTTGTCTCCATCGATAACGAAGGCTACCGCATCGCAAACCGCATGAGCCGCGAGGGTTTCGACTGTTTCATCCTGACCTATCGCTGCAACATCCTGCCCGAAGACGACACAGAGATCCCCGCGTTTATGGAGCAGTTCTTCGGCGGCCTGCGTGGCGTCGATTATGGTGGAACCGAGCCGCCGAACCGCAACCCGCATATCGAGGGTGGCCGCGTCTTTGCCGAAGAGGATGCACGCCAAGCCATGCGGTATCTCAAGGCGAACGCTGAAGCCTTGAACATTGATGCAAATCGTATCGGGGTAGTCGGGTTTTCCGCTGGTGGGGGCCTTGCCGCACACCTTGCAACTGACGCCCCGTCCGAATGTCGTCCAAAGGCGTCCGCGCCGATCTATCCCGCCTATCGGAAAGTCCCGCTCCCTGCGGACACCTGCCCGATGTTCCTTGCCACGGCTGCGGATGATGACCTCGTCCCGCCCTGCTCGACCACAAGGCTGGCCGAGGCGTGTCACGCCGCAAAAGTCCCCGTGACGCTCCACCTTTATGGCAACGGTCGCCACGGATTTGGTGGCAAGCTCCAAGGCACTCTGTCTGATCGCTGGATGGACGACTTTGTCGCATGGCTTGGGACGGTTGGCCTCTAAGATCATGTGCCCCGCGTGTTCGTTCATTAGATGTCGATGAACACGCGGTCGCCTTCGACCTTTACCTGATAGGTTTTCAGGTTGATGCATGCCGGCGCACGTAACGCCTCGCCCGTGCGATAGTCGAAGGCTGCGTTATGTTTGGGGCATTCGATTTCGTATTCCATCACAAGCCCATCTTCGAGGTGCACATCCTCATGGGTGCATTTCCCATCGGTGCAAAAGAACTCCCCGTCAGGCGAATGATAGATCGCATAGGTCTTACCTTCATGGTCAAACCGGATCAGGTCTTCTTCTTCGATGTCGCTCGTTGCGACGGCATCAATCCAAGCCATTGTTTTCTCCCCTAGGCTTTCGTCACTGCGCAGCGCCAAGAGCGGCTGCATGGAATTCTTCTTTGTATGGTTTTGCGGTCGGCGGCAGCTCACGCTTGAGGAAGTAATCCTCGTTCTTCATCTGCCGCCACATCGCAGGAAGGATCTCTGCATAACCCGCAATAATTGATGGATTTGCTGCTGGTAGGTCATGCTTTAGACGCTCATGCGCCCTTGGCAGCTGGTGATACGGGATCATAGGGAACATGTGATGCTCTACATGATAGTTCATGTTCCAATAGATAAAGCGCGAAACTGGGTTCATCAGCACCGTGCGCGAATTGAGCCGGTGATCGATGACATTGTCGGCAAGTCCGCAGTGCTGGAGCAGACCCGTCAGAACCATGTGCCAAGCGCCATAGAGACGTGGCAGCCCGATCACCATAAGCGGAAGGATTGATCCCATGTAAACCGCCAGAGCAATTGTCGCCGCATATATGGCGAGCCAAATACGAGCAACGCGGATTACTTTGTGATGCTCGCTCTCTGGAATCCAAGTCGCCTCTTGCGGGTCGAGACGCCCCGACGCATTGAGCGCCAGAAGTTTGAGCCCAGAAATCGTATCGAGCACACCAAAGAAGTTAAGAATAACTTTGGCAAACACCACTGGGCGCATGACCGCTATTTCAGGGTCACGCCCAACGATTACGGTATCGGTGTGGTGGCGCGCGTGGCTCCAACGCCATGTATGCGGATTGCGGATCATGCAGAATGACGCAATCTGATAGACGACATCATTCATCCAGCGCGTCTTGAATGCCGTGCCATGCGAGCATTCGTGCCAGCGGCTATCCATCGCAGAGCCATAGAGGACACCATAAGCGAGCCAAAATGGCGCTGACCACCAGCTGGGCCAAAGGGCGATCCCTGCGAGCGCAAATATGATCATCAATCCAAACAGGGTTATAGTGTCACGGATCGCAGGGCCGTTCGAGCGCTGCATCAGCTCTTTCATCTCCTTGCGGGGAATTTCAGTGTGGTACCACTCGGCGGCAGCGAGCCCCGTTTCAACAGCGCGGCGCGCATCTTCGCCCAAGAGCGAATAATCTCGTTTGCCCATGTGATCCTCCCTCGGACATTGAGGTGACAATACAGAGAGGGATGAGCAGTGCTAAGTTTAGGACTAGAGAATTCTATCAAATTCTATCAATATGGATAAACTTTTTGATAGGATTTCATCCCAATGAAGCGCCCCACACTAAACGATATTGCCCGCGAAGCAGGGGTTGGCGTTGCCACTGTAGACCGCGTTCTCAACGGCCGCACAAAGGTCAAAGAAGCGACCGCAATCCGCGTTGCCGAAGCGGCCGAGAGGCTTGGTTTCCACGCGCATGGTTTGTTGCGCACGAGGGCGCAGGCTGGGCTTCCTGCGATGACGTTCGGCTTTGTGCTTAGCAAAGAGAAACAGCCCTTCTATCAAAACTTTGCTCAAGAGATTCAAAAGGCTGTGGCAGAGCGGCATGACATAAAGGGCACCGCAAAGATCCGATTTGTGAAATCCACAACACCCGAGGATTTCACGTCAGAACTCCGTTCATTGGCAGGGAGCTGTTCGGCACTGGCGAGTGCTGCAATCAACCATCCATTGGTCACGCAAACGGTCACCGAAATCGTCTCGGGAGGGGTGCCATTCTTCTCGCTCTTGAACGATGTGGCAGAGCCCGCTCGTCATAGTTATTTCGGCATGGATAATATCAAAGTTGGACGCCTCGCCGCGTGGATGATCGCCACGAAAGTCCGCGAGGCGGGCAAAGTTGCGGTCTTTGTCGGGGGGAGCCGTTGGCATGGGCATGTGCTTCGCGAAACCGGATTCGTAAGCTTCCTTCGGGAGAATGCGCCGGAGTTCACACTCCTTGATACCTATGTGAACCTTGATACGCGCCAAGTGACCTATGAAGCGACGCTCGACCTGTTGGAGCGGCATA
>JAYPUF010000150.1:0-5361 GCA_038133925.1 Marivivens sp.
AAGGTGAATTCATCGCTCTCGACGATGAAACCGGCGAAAAGCTTTGGTCCTTCCAGACCGGTTCGGGCATCGTTGGCCAGCCGATCACTTGGGAAATGGATGGCGATCAATACGTTTCGGTCGCTTCTGGCTGGGGTGGCGCAGTGCCGCTTTGGGGCGGCGAAGTTGCAAACCGCGTCAACTACCTCAACCAAGGTGGTATGATCTGGACGTTCAAGCTGGCCAAGTAATCGGCCTACTCGCAAGAATAGAAAGCGCACCTTTGGGTGCGCTTTTTGTTTGTGAGGGCTAAGACCATAGTGGCGTTTGCCCGTATGTGACTTATGGCTAGGATGGAGCTATAAAATGTCACTCGAAAAAGCGCCAAACATGCCCATGACTTTCAATACTGCTCTAATTGTTGACGATCATCCGTTGTTTCTCGATGCGCTTTCGATGACGCTTCGAACGGTTGCGGGGATTCGTGAAGTCGAAACCGCAGAGCATTTGGAAGCTGCACTTGAAAAGATCGGCGCGGGCCTCAAGCCAGAGGTTGTCGTTCTGGATCTGAATCTGCCGGACGTGAACGGACTTGACGGGCTGATCCGCCTACAAAAAGTCGTTTCCCCGATCCCGATCGTTGTTGTCAGCTCGATGGCCGATCATCGCATGATCGCTTCGACCATTCGCGCGGGTGCGTCTGGCTTTGTGCCCAAACATAGCCAACGTGAAGTCTTCCGCGCTGCTTTCGAGGCACTTGCCAAAGGTGATCGATATGTCCCCGAAGGCGTTCCATTGGACAATGATGCAAGCAGCCCTGTCACCGATCAGGATGAAGCAATTTCGCGCATGTCCCGCCTTACTCGGCAACAGGCAAAGATTCTTCAGCTCATCTGCGAAGGAAAGTTGAACAAACAAATCGCATATGATTTGTCCATTGCTGAAACAACCGTCAAAGCCCACGTGACTGCTATTATGCGAAAGCTAGGCGTCCAGAGCCGTACCCAAGCGGTTCTGATCGCAAAGGAGGCTAGCTTCGCTTCGGTCTTGCAAGACAGTCAGTAAACCATACGATTGCGTCTGACCATTGGTGCCGGTCAAAGTCAGCCTAGGAGGAGGCTATGGGAGGAACCGGGCGACCGCTCGAAGCGGTGGCGCATCTGAAGGGCATTGTTCGTTCAGCTCATGTTGAATGCACAAATCCAGATGCCCTAGCGCAGCTCGCCGATGCACTCGGGCGAGAGAATGATTTTGCTTTGGTGGTCCTCTATGTGAGCCCTGACGCCAAATTTCGAAACATTGTCAATCAAGCCGTCGATATCTGGGGCGCAGAGCGTGTTGTGGCCTGCACGACCGCCGGTGAGTTGGGAGAACACGGCTATACAGAAGGTACGATTGCCGCCATCGGCCTTCCCCGAGCGAATTTTTGTGTTGGCTCCATACTGATCAACCACCTTGAAAAGCTTGATCCACAGGAAATTGTAGGCAACATGATCCGCCTGCGTACCGACCTGAGCGGGCAAGAGCCTGATTGGCAACACGAGTTTGCCTTTGTTGCCATCGACGGCCTTTCCATAAAAGAGGACGAAGTGGTCGCGGCTGTTGTATCAGGCCTTGGTCCTGTCCCACTCTTTGGAGGCTCAGCAGGTGACGGAGACCGCTTCCAAGAAACCTTTATTTCAGTGGGCGGACAGGTTTACACGCATGCCGCTGTGTTGTGCTTTATTCGGACCAACTGTCCGGTGCATGTCTTCAGCCTCGACCATCTGACACCAACCGATACGCGAATGGTCGTTACCGAAGCAGATTCGCGCCGCCGCATTGTGCGCCGGATCAACGCAGAACCCGCAGCGCGCGAGTATGCACGCATCCTTGGCAAAGACCCAGAGCAGCTTTCTGCCTTTACTTTCGCCGCCCATCCCGTGGTCGTGCGTTTTGGTGGCACGCACCATGTCCGCGCCATACAGCGCGTGTTGGACAATGGGGACCTTGTCTTCTTCTCTGCGATTGACGAAGGCCTAGTTCTCACCCTTGCTGAACCTGAAGATATGGCAATCCATCTCGACCGAGAACTTAAGCGTATCGGTCGCGGCCGCACCCCCCAAGCCATCATAGCCTGTGACTGTATTCTGCGCCGACTGGAGGCCGAGCAAAAGCAGCGGACGGGCGCGATTTCAGACATCCTTGCACGGAACAAGGTCGTTGGCTTTAGCACCTATGGCGAACAAATCAACGGTATGCACGTTAACCAAACGATGACGGGCGTCGCAATATTTGCTCCGGAGGACGGGCTGTGATCCCATCGGCGCGCGAACTGATCAATCCAAGCGACCCTATCGAACGGCAAAATGAAAAGCTGTTCGAAATTTGCAGCGCATTGATGCGGCGGATTGAGCAGATCAACGACGATCACGGCGCGGCCTATACCCAATTCCAGCGCGCCGTCCTCCTAGAAGAACAGGTGCGCGAACGGACACGTGATCTTGAAAACGCGCTCGATCTTTTGAACGTTTCAAACAGTCGACTTGCATCGGCCAATCGTGAAACCGAAAAAGCGCGTCTTGACCTCGCCAATGCGATTGAAAATATCCAAGAAGGCTTTGCTCTTTTCGATGCGGATGGAGCGCTGAACCTCTGCAACAGCCGTTTCGGCATGCATATGCCGGACATCCGGCAAGAACTGAAACCAGGCCTCACCTTTGACGAGTATATCCGCATTGTCAGCCGCAGTCGCTATCTCCATTTGCCCGATGGGGTGACGCCCGAGGACTGGGTTCAAAGGCGCATGAATCACCATGCCGAAGAACATGTGATGTTCAACGTTCGCATGATCTGGGATCGATGGGTTCAGGTCTCGGAACACCGAATGTCTGGCGGGCAAACTGTGATCATGCAGACCGACATCTCGGACATCATCCGCATGGAACGGATGGAGCGCGGCAAAATTATCGACGATCAAGCCCGATTGATCCGAGCAACACTGGAGCACATCAACCAAGGTGTAGGGATTTTCGACCACGAACGCAGGCTCGTTGGCTTTAACCAACGTTTGGCGAGCCTCCTCTCAATCCCCCTTACCCAGATGCGCGCAGGGCTCGATTTCGAAACAATTTTCCGGCTTTTTGAAAACCAGATCACTTATGTGAGCGACTTGTCCGCCGAAGGCTTTCTTGACTGGGTAAATCGATCAGACCGCCGGCCACCTTTGCGCTTTGAATTCCGTCGTGGCGAGCGGCGCTATTTCGACGTTTTCGCCGAAGAGATGCCGGACAAAGGCTTTGTGATTTCGATCACCGATGTCACGCCCGAACGCGAAGCGGCGCTTGCCTTAAGTGAAGCCAACGAGCTTCTGGAACAACGGGTCACTGAACGAACGCTCGAACTTGAAGATGCCTTGGAAGTTGCCGAGCGAGCGATGTCGTCTCGCTCGCGATTTGTCGCTGCGGCCAGCCATGATCTTCTTCAGCCTTTGTCAGCGGCAACGCTCTATTTGTCCTCCATCGCAGAAGAGCTGGCCGAAGTTCGCCATCGCGAAGTGGTCGGCAAAGCGCAAAATGCGCTCTCTTCCGTGCAGTCCATCATCGAAGCGCTGCTCGATATCTCAAAGCTTGAAAGCGGGCGTGCTGCTGTTGACATGCACACGATCGACCTTGCCGCGCTATTGCGACAGTTGCGCGACGAATTCCAACCCCTAGCAGAACGCAAGGGACTTACGCTTCACGTTATTCCAAGTCGGGTGCGTATTCGATCCGATGCAACCTACATCCGCCGTATTCTGCAAAACCTGATTTCAAACGCGATCCGGTATACAGAAAAGGGCAAGGTCCTTGTCGGCGTACGGAGAATGCGGCGTTCCGTACGCATCGAGGTTTGGGATACTGGTCCCGGTATTCCCTCTGCAGACCACGAGGCGATCTTTCGCGAATTCCATCGTCTGAACGCGCGATCGAGCGCATCCGAGGGCCTAGGTCTTGGCCTTGCCATTGTCGACCGCGCCTGCGCGCTCCTACGCCATCCACTCAGCATCGAATCCGAGGAAGGCGTTGGCACAGTCTTTCGTGTTACGGTGCCACTTGTGGACCGAATGGGCGATGCCCCACCCGAAGAAGATACTCTCCCTCCTCAGGCACAATGGCGTCACGATGGTCTTGTCGTTTTGCTCGTTGAGAACGATCTCGACATGCGCCGTGCCCTAACGCTACTTCTTGAGAAGTGGAATGTTGAAGTGCTCGACGTTCCTTCAGGAGATGAGGCGATCCAACTCTTACAAGAGATTGATCTAGTGCCTGACGCAATGCTCGTTGACCTCCAGCTTGATAACGGTGAACTCGGAACTGATGTGGTCTCTAAGATTTATAACTTGATCGGCCATGTTCCGGCTCGGATCATATCTGCAAATCGCTCACCCGAGGCAAAGGCGCAGGTCGAAGCTCGGGATATGGTACTTTTGCAAAAACCGATCAATCCGATCTCGCTTCACCTCTTCTTGGAAACGGCAGGAAGCGAGAATTGAGGGGCGACAACGCCGCCCCTCTAAGCAGTGACTAGCCTTCGGACTTTACCAGAGCGCCAGCGCCCTTTTCCGAGATCCAGCCAAAAATGTTACCGATGATCAGCGAGACAACTACGGTGCCCGCTGCCTTTAGCATTGCGGCGGGATCACCAATTGCGACGCCCGTCAGCAGAGCAAAAGCAGCGGTAGAAGCATAGCCATATACGGCAGCGGGGATCGTAGCGAGCAGCGGCAGGTGCGCACCAAGGACGAGCACAACAACCGAGATGCCAACGATGACCGAAGTGACGACGACACTGCCAGCAACAGTCCCGACGACGATCAATGCAGCAGACGCCACCACAGCGCCCCAAATGTGGTTCACAGCGGATTTTGTTAGACTGTCAGTCTTACCACCTGTGTGATAGAAGCTGCCCCAACCAATAAAGAGCGCCCAGACCTGAAGTCCAAAGCTAGTTCCGAGACATAGCCAAGTCGCCACAGCGGCAAGAAGACCGATAGAAATTGCAAGTGCGTTGATAAGGTTCATGTTTTCCTCCCATTACCTTTCCCGCTTTATTGAGCAGGTGATGGGAGCTTAGGAATTCGCAACCGAGGGGAGAATTGGACCTTGGTTCAAGCGACTTTGGTTGGATTGACTTTTGCTTAAATTATCGGCGCCAGCGACGCGCTCGCGCCTCAAGAGGCTGAATAACAAGGTATTCGATACACAGCATCAATGCGATAAATGTAATCGAATAAGCTAGGACTGTGGTCACGTCGAACATCTGAAAGTTTAGATGGATCTGAAAACCGACGCCATTGCCTCTCCCCAAGAATTCGACCACGAGAACAAGTTTCCAGATGATTGCGAGACCATTACGAGCGCT
>JAYPUF010000151.1:0-5358 GCA_038133925.1 Marivivens sp.
CCTTTTCGCTTCGGGCTTTCGGATGCGCTTTGACGCGATGCACGCTGTCACTGGCCCCTATGCGACTGAAATTCTCGAAGGCATGCTTGGCGCACCCAAAGGCACAGTTGCCAACGGCACCCCCCTTCCCGACTTCGGCGGCGGCCACCCTGATCCAAACCCGATCTGGGCCAAGCAGCTTATGGACACAATGTATGCCGATGATGCGCCAGACTTTGGTGCCGCGTCAGACGGCGATGGCGACCGAAATATGATCGTTGGCCGCGAACAATATGTCACCCCATCGGATAGCCTTGCCGTGCTTGCGGCGCTTGCCCATCTCGCCCCTGCCTATTCCAATGGTCTTGCAGGTGTTGCTCGCTCTATGCCGACCTCTGCTGCCGTTGATCGCGTGGCAGCGGCCAAGGGGATCGAGTGTTTTGAAACACCAACGGGTTGGAAATTCTTCGGCAACCTGCTCGACGCAGGCCGCGCGACACTTTGCGGCGAAGAAAGCGCAGGCACTGGGTCAGACCACGTTCGCGAAAAAGATGGGCTCTGGGCCGTACTTTTATGGCTCAACATCCTCGCCGTTACCCGCAAATCAGTCAAAGAACTGATGAATGATCATTGGGCCGAGTACGGGCGTAACTACTACTCGCGTCATGACTACGAAGACGTCGATGCCGCTGCCGCCAATTCTATGATGAATGGCCTTCGCGCCCAGTTCGACACCCTCCCCGGCAAGGGCTTCGGCCCTCTCATCGTCAAGACCGCAGACGAGTTTTCCTACGACGATCCGGTCGATGGCTCGCATTCAGCGGGTCAAGGGATCCGGATCGTCTTCGCTTCGGGAGGAAGAGTGGTGTTTCGATTGTCCGGCACGGGGACCGTCGGAGCGACGGTGCGCGTCTATCTGGAGGAGCTTGCGACAGCCCCCGCGCGGATGGATGAAGACGCTCAGATTGCCTTGGCGCCAATTATTGCGGCCGCAGAAGCGATCGCAGGCATTCGCGCTCATACCGGACGCGATGCCCCTAACGTGATTACTTGACCGCGTAAGGTTCAGTGCGGACGCGCTCGCCAAAACGAATTGTCGGATTGGCCTGTGCGTCTGCGATGACAGAAACATCTATCAGACCCACCTCGAACGGGCGTTTGCCAGTGTTTGGGCGCATGTCATAGTTCATGACACGGATTGTCGGCTTGATCGAGCTGCGCAATTGCAACTGGAAGAAGTGAAAGCCCGAGTGCTTAATGTAGGCCTTGATTGATGTTTTACGCATGGGTCTAACCCTAGTGAAGAACTATACTTTCGATAATTTTAGACCAAACTAACGCATATATAAAACAAGAATTCTCATCAAAAGTACGGTTAAAAGTGTCAATACATTGACGCTTTCCCTCAAGGGGAGAGCTAATTGTGCACGCATAAATCCAAGATGGAAGCGACGCTCGCAGGTGAGAATCAAAAAGTCTCGCCCCCTTCAATATGCCCATTTTTAACCTGAAGTTGAGCGTTCCATTAAAGGAGACCTCATCGTACGAGGATAAAGTAGATCGTTTCCGGGGGCCATACGGATAGAAACCGCAAAAAATTCGCACGCACGCGAAACTTGAGGTTAAAATCGTGTCATGAAAGCCGCGACATCATATCCATTTACACATTCCAAACTTTTAATATGAAGCAGTTGACAGGGGATGAATTAAGCCTCATATACATTTCAAATTCAAGATGTATCGATGCCGATTCCCAAGAACAGGCCTCGTGACGAACCTTAGGAGACCAACATGGCAAACTACCCTGTGAACATGGACCTCGTTCCCGAAGTAAAAGCTTTCTTCGATCCCGCCACTTGGACCATCAGTTACATCGTCAAAGATCCGAGCAGCAATTCCTGCGCGATCATCGACTCTGTAATGGACATCGACTACGCCGCTGGCCGGATTACCTACGAGCACGCCGATCAGCTAATCGACTACATCGAGACCAACGGCCTCAAGCTTGAGTGGCTCATCGAAACGCACGTTCACGCCGACCACCTCTCTGCTGCGCCCTACATCCAGCAAAAGCTTGGCGGCAAGATCGGTATCGGCAAGAACATCACCATTGTGCAGGATGTATTCGGCAAGGTCTTTAACGAAGGGACCGAATTCCAGCGTGATGGCTCGCAGTTTGACGCCCTCTTCGAAGACGGTGATGTCTACAAGATCGGCAACATGGAAGCCTTTGCAATGCATACCCCAGGCCATACGCCTGCTTGTATGACGCACGTTGTTGGCAATGCCGGCTTTGTTGGCGACACACTCTTCATGCCTGATGGTGGTTCTGCACGTGCTGACTTCCCAGGTGGTGACGCTGGTGTGCTCTACGACTCGATCCAGAAAGTTCTGGCCCTTCCTAACGATACACGCCTCTTCATGTGCCACGATTACGGCCCCAATGGCCGCGACATCGAGTGGGAAACCACTGTTGGCGCTGAAAAGAAGCACAACATTCATGTTGGCGAAGGCAAGACCAAAGAAGACTTCGTTAAATTCCGCACCGAACGTGACGCTCAGTTGGATATGCCCCGCCTGATCATCCCTTCGTTGCAGGTGAACATGCGCGCAGGCGAAATTCCGACTGACAAAGACGGTCGCCCGATGCTTAAAGTGCCGGTCAACGGTATCTAATAAACGTATCCAAAGGGGAGCAAGGATAATGGACATCAAGAAGATTACACCGAAATTGTCGGTGGCGCCGCAGATCGCGGCGGCTGATATGAAAGCACTGGCAGACGCTGGTTTCCGCTCGATCATCTGCAACCGTCCCGACGGCGAAGGCGCGGACCAACCGACCTTTGAAGAGATGGAAAAGGCGGCCAAAGCCGCTGGTCTTGAAGCGGTGTATCTTCCCGTGATCTCGGGCAAGGTTCTGGACGAAGACGCTGTTGCTTTTGGCGCGGCTCTCGACAGCCTTCCCGGCCCAGTCCTTGCTTACTGCCG
Source organism: Marivivens sp. (assembly GCA_038133925.1). Lineage (GTDB taxonomy): Bacteria > Pseudomonadota > Alphaproteobacteria > Rhodobacterales > Rhodobacteraceae > Marivivens. Next base: position 2,968 of record JAYPUF010000151.1, read on the forward strand.
TACTGGCACACGCTCAACGACCCTTTGGGCTCTGGCCCAAGCCGGCAAGATGTCCACTTCTGACATCCTCGCCGCGGCTAAAGCTGCTGGGTACGATATGGGCGGCGTTGTCCGCCGCATCGTGAACGGTGGCAAGACCCCGACCACCACAACCGACGCCAGCTATGACATCGTAATTGTTGGTGGCGGCGCGGCTGGTATCTCGGTCGCTTCATCAATCCTTGCACGTCGCTCGGACCAGACCATTGCAATCATCGATCCGGCTGACATTCACTACTATCAGCCTGGTTGGACCCTTGTGGGTGCGGGTGTCTTCCACCCCGAAGATACCTCCAAGACCATGGGTAGCCTCATCCCCAAAGGCGTACATTGGATCAAGTCCGCTGTTGCGGCTTTTGAACCCAAAGACAACGCAGTCATCCTCGATGGCTGCCGCGTGGTTGGTTATAAGCGTTTGATCGTTTGCCCAGGGATCAAGCTTGACTGGAACCGCATCGAAGGTCTTGTCGACACGCTCGGCCGCAACGGTGTAACTTCGAATTATCGTTACGATCTAGCACCTTACACTTGGAAGCTCGTGCAAGAGCTGAAGGAAGGTCGTGCGATCTTCTCGCAACCCCCAATGCCGATCAAATGTGCCGGCGCCCCGCAAAAGGCAATGTATCTGTCGGGCGACCACTGGTATCGCAACGGCACCCTCAAAGACATCGACATCCAGTTTATGAATGCTGGTGGCGTGCTCTTTGGCGTCAAGGACTATGTCCCCGCTCTTGAGAAATACATCGAGAAGTATGACGCCACCCTGAACTTCTTCCACAACCTTGTTGCTGTGGATGGTCAGGCCAAGACTGCAACCTTCGAAGTTGCAAAGCCCGAAACCGAAAAGACCCGTGTCACGGTTGAGTTCGACATGCTTCATGTCGTTCCGCCGCAGACTGCACCGGATTTTATCCGCGTCTCGCCGCTGGCTGACGCTGCTGGGTGGGTCGATGTGGATCAGGCTACGCTTCGTCACAAAACCTACGAGAACATCTGGTCTCTGGGCGATGTGATGAATGCTCCGAACGCCAAGACCGCCGCTGCGGCTCGCGTTCAGGCCCCCGTTGTCGCCGAAAACGTGATCGCCGACATCGATGGCAAATCCGCCGCTCGCCAATACAATGGCTACGGCTCCTGCCCGCTCACCGTGGAACGCGGCAAGATCGTTCTTGCTGAATTCGGATACGGTGGCGCCCTTCTGCCGAGCTTCCCCAAAGCAGTGCTCGACGGAACCAAACCCACTCGTCTGGCATGGTGGCTGAAAGAAACAGCGCTTCCACCGATCTATTGGAAGGCCATGCTTCGTGGCCGCGAATGGATGGTGAAGCCTGAGAAGGTCACCGTTTCCAACTAATTCCAACTGGCCCGCCCTTGATGGGCGGGCCACCCTCGGCCTCCTCCCCAGCGCCGATCAGCAAGGCTGCACCCTATGAATCTCTCAAATCTGACCCGCTACATTCCAGCCCTAGAGTGGGGCCGGAAGTACAATTCTGACGCCCTGTCGAACGACTTGATCGCCGCCGTGATCGTGACGATCATGTTGGTCCCTCAGTCGCTCGCCTATGCACTGCTTGCAGGCCTTCCGCCTGAGGCCGGCATCTATGCGTCGATCGTTCCGATTATCTTTTATGCCATTTTCGGCACCAGCCGCGCCCTCGCAGTTGGCCCTGTAGCCGTTGTCTCTCTCATGACCGCCGCTGCAGTCGGTCAGGTCGCAGAGGCAGGCACGATGGGCTATGCAATGGCAGCCCTGACACTCGCACTTTTGTCCGGCGTCATGCTGCTCTTGATGGGTGTCTTCCGCCTCGGGTTCATCGCCAATTTCCTCTCGCACCCCGTTATTGCGGGCTTTATTACCGCGTCGGGTATTCTGATTGCGGCAAGCCAGCTCGGCCATATCCTTGGCGTTAAAACTTCGGGCCATACTCTTCCTGAGATGATCGAGTCCCTTATTGTTGGTCTTCCGACCTTGAACTGGATCACCACGATCATCGGCGTCGCCGCGACCGCTTTCCTCTTTTGGGTACGTAAGGGTCTTAAGCCCTTGTTGCTCTCCAAAGGCGTTCCCCCGCGTCTTGCTGACGTTCTGACCAAGGCAGGCCCCGTTGCCGCTGTTGTTGTCACCACCGTTTCTGTCTGGCTCTTCGGTCTCGATGGCCACGGTGTCAAAGTCGTTGGCGATGTTCCCCAAAGCCTCCCCCCGCTGACCATGCCAGACCTCTCGCCCTCGCTCGTTGGTCAGCTTTTTGTGCCGGCCCTTCTGATTACTGTGATCGGTTTCGTGGAATCCATTTCGGTTGCCCAAACGCTTGCTGCAAAAAAGCGTCAGCGGATTGACCCGGATCAGGAACT
>JAYPUF010000152.1:0-5354 GCA_038133925.1 Marivivens sp.
AAGCGCCGGACCCCCTGATGACCACTGCCCGTATTGTAGATAGCCACTGCCACCTCGACTTCCCCGATTTTGAAGGTGAAGTTGATCAAGTCGTTGCGCGGGCTCTAGAAGCTGGTGTTGAACGGATGGTCACGATCTGCACCAAGGTCAAGAATGAGCCCACGGTGCGCGCAATTGCTGAAAAGTTTGATCCCGTTTTCTATGCCTTCGGCATTCACCCGATGAGCGCGGCCTCTGAACCACTCATGACTGTAGAGCGCCTAATCGAAGTGGCTCAGCACCCCAAGATGGTCGGCATCGGTGAAACTGGCTTGGATTACTATTATACGGCCGAGAGCGCCGAAATTCAGAAGAAGTCTTTGCGCATTCACATCGAAGCCGCTCGTGAAACTGGTTTGCCACTGATCATCCATTCTCGCTCAGCGGATGAAGATATGGCCGAGATTCTGACAGAGGAATATCGCAAGGGCGAATATACTTGTGTCATGCACTGCTTCTCCTCTGGCGCAGAGCTTGCGCGCAAAATGCTTGATCTTGGCTTCTATTTGTCAATGTCCGGCATCGCGACCTTTCCCAAGAGCCAAGAGGTACGAGACATCTTTGCCGCTGCCCCGCTCGACCGCATTCTTGTTGAAACGGATAGCCCTTATCTCGCACCAAAACCCTTCCGCGGGAAACGGAATGAGCCGGCTTATTGCGCTCATACGGCTGCTGTTGGTGCCGAGGTCTTTGGGCTAAGCTATGAGAACTTCGCGGCCGCAACCACGGCCAATTTTGATCGCCTCTTCACAAAGGCCGCGTCATGAGTGACCGCATCGAGTTTCGTATTCTAGGCTGTGGCTCTTCTGGCGGTGTTCCACGTATCGGCGGACATTGGGGCGAGTGTGACCCTAACAATCCAAAGAACCGTCGCATGCGTTGTTCTGCGCTGGTAAGCCGCTTCGGCGAAGGGGGCGTGACACGTGTTTTGATAGACACCTCCCCCGATATGCGCCTGCAACTGATTGACGCAGAAGTTGGTGAACTCGACGCCGTGGTCATGACCCATTCGCATGCGGACCATGTCCATGGCCTTGATGACCTTCGTCAGGTCGTCTTCAATACGCGTGAACGTCTTCAGGTCTGGGCGGATGGTGATACTTCAGATTCACTTCTGTCGCGCTTTGGCTATGCGTTTGTGCAACCCAAAGGTTCACCCTACCCGCCAATATGTGACCTCAACACGATTAATGGTCCGTTCGAGATCAACGGAAAAGGCGGCGCGATTAACTTCTCTCCCTTCCAAGTGAACCATGGCTCGATTGATGCGCTTGGTTTCCGCCTTCATGGGCTAGCCTACTTACCTGATGTGGCAATTATTCCTGACAACGTCTGGCCAAGCCTAGAGGGCTTGGATGTCTGGATCGTGGATGCGCTCCGTCGCACCCCACATCCGACCCATTCGCACTTGTCACAGACTTTAGACTGGATTGAACGCGTAAAGCCGAAACGCGCTGTCCTCACAAATATGCATATCGACCTAGATTACGAAGATGTGGCGGCAGAAACGCCAGATCATATCGAGCCTGCGTACGATGGAATGACAATCACTCTGCCGCTCTAGGCACTCTATATAAAGGTCCCATTATGGGCGCTCTGATTGACGTTATCCTGCCCGTTTTCATTGTGATTGGTGCAGGTTACCTTGCCGTTTGGCGCAAACTGTTCCCTGACGAAGGGATTTCGTTTGTGATGAAATTTGCACAGAACTTTGCGATCCCCTGCTTGCTATTCACCGGAGTTGCCAAACTCGATATTGGACAGAACTTTAACCTGCCCCTACTGGTCAGCTTCTATACCGGCGCCATTGCTGGTTTTATCATCGGTACACTCGGCGGACGTTTCATCTTCAAGCGCTCTTGGGAAGACTCAATTGCTTTTGGCTTTATCGGTCTTTTCTCTAACTCACTTCTCCTTGGAGTCCCGATAACTGAACGTGCATATGGGACCGAAGCGCTCGTTTCAAACTTTGCGATTATCGCGATCCACTCCCCGCTTTGCTACGCAATTGGGATCACCGCGATGGAAATCACCCAGAACAAGGGCGGGTCACTGGCCAAGCTCCCAGCAAAAGTTCTAAACGCGATGTTCCACAATGCCCTAATTGTCGGCATTACAATTGGAGCGATCGTGAACTTCAGTGGGCTACCTCTGCCCAATGTGCTCTGGGATGCGATTGGACTCATGACCAAGGCGGGCCTTCCCGCGGCACTTTTCGGGCTTGGTGGTATTCTCTATCGTTACCGCCCCGAAGGCGACATGCGAGCGATCATGTTCATGGTCTTTGTCTCGCTGATAATTCACCCGACCGTTACTTGGACAATGGGCAAATGGCTTGGGATAACCCAAGGTGAATTCCGCTCTGCCGTACTTACTGCATCGATGGCGCCAGGTGTGAACGCCTTTCTTTTCGCGAACATGTATCAGCGAGCCATGCGGGTCGCAGCCTCGACGGTTCTGATTGCAACAGCTGTTTCGATCCTAACAATTTGGGGCTGGCTGCTGATCATTCCATAACTGGCCAGAAATCCAAAAACAAAAACGCCGGCGTATTGCGCCGGCGTTTTCTTTGGTCGTAATGAATGATCGCTTAGCTGGGCGACATCCCGCGAAGACGCTCGGACCGACGGCGCAGCATTTCCACAGTGGTCAAGAGACCGATAGAAACTGCTACGAGGATCGTCGCAACAGCAAGGATCGTCGGGCTAATCTGCTCGCGCAGACCGATAAACATCTGCCACGGAAGGGTCTTTTGACCGGCGGAACCGACAAGCAATACCACAACCACTTCGTCGAACGAGGTAATGAAGGCAAAAAGACCGCCGGAAATCACACCTGGAAGGATGAGTGGCATCTGAACGCGGAAGAATGTCGTCAATGGGTCCGCACCCATATTCGCCGCCGCACGTGTAAGCGAGGTATCAAAGCCTGAAAGGGTCGCCGTAACCGTAATGATCACGAAAGGAATTCCAAGAGCAGCGTGTGCCAGCACAACACCCAAGAATGTGCCTTGAAGACCAATGTTCGCATAAAAGAAGAACATGCCAGCCGAAGTAATGATCAGCGGAACGATCATTGGCGAGATCAACAGCGCAGTGATCTGGCGCTTAAACGGCACATGCGGCTGCGTCAGACCGATAGCAGCAAGAGTGCCAAGTCCGACCGAAATCAGTGTTGCAAGCGGTGCAATCTTGATCGAGTTACCAAAGGCTTGGAGCCAGCTGTAATCGCCGTTTTCACCAAAGAAGTCGCGATAATGCTTGAGAGAGAACCCATCGGGGTCGAGACGAAGCATCTCGGGCGTAAAGGTGAAGAAGTCCTGAGAGTTAAAGGACAGCGGGATAACAACGAGGATCGGGAAGATCAGGTAAAAGAAGATCAGACCGCAGAGCACTCGGAAAGTGTAGAACCAAATGCGCTGGCCGGTTGTTGCATAGGGTTGAAGTGTAGTCGCCATTTTCGTTTACCCCAGCTTCACGTTATCGACGCCGACAAGCTTGTCGTAGATGTAGTAGAGAACCAGAACCACCAAGAGCATCACTGTGCCGAGAGCGGCTGCGAGACCCCAGTTACCAGACGCAGAGAACTGATAGTAAATGCGGTTCGAGATAAAGGTACCATCGGCACCACCCACAAGTTCAGGCGTGATGAAGTAGCCAACTGCAAGGATAAAGACGAGAAGGCCGCCTGCCCCGATGCCTGGCGTTGTCTGCGGGAAGTAGACCCGAAGGAAGGCGACGGTATTGGTCGCACCGAGTGACTTTGCCGCGCGAAGGTATGAGGGCGGGATTGTCTTCATCACCGAATAGAGCGGTAGGACCATAAACGGCAACAGAATATGCGTCATCGCAATAATCACACCGAGTTGGTTGTTGATAAGCGAGAGACGGTCCTGAAAGCCAAGCCAAATCCAAATATCGTTAATAACGCCCTGTTCTTGAAGTAGGATTTTCCAAGCGGAAGTCCGCACCAAGAGCGATGTCCAGAAAGGCAAGAGCACAAGGATCAGCAAAAGGTTCGAGGTGCGAGACGGAAGGTCCGCCAGCAACCAGGCCACGGGATAGCCCAGCGCTAGCGTACAGAGCGTAATCACAAGGCTCAGACCAAGAGTTCTCAGCAGGAGCTTTTGATAAACGCGCTGATCTGGAGACTTGAGCTGTATGCCGTCTAGCGTGCGCTCAGCGTCAAAAGCTGCAAGGAAATAGTTGATAGTGTAACGGCCAGAGTTTGCCTTGATGGTTGCCCAATAATCAACGCGGCCCCAGTCTTTGTCGATATCAAGGAAGGCTTCTTTGAGATTGCCGCCTTCAGGGTCGAGCTTAGTCACAGGGCGTCCGGATTTACGGAAAAGCGACGACATGCCAGGGTTTTCATAGTTGAAACGCCGGCCAAGCTGCGTGTGCAATTTGTTGTCAAAAGCAATAGCAAAATCGATCGCCATCGCACGGTAGACAGCCTCGGGCGGAGCCTCACCAGATGCGGGGTCCCATTCCTCAAGTTCCACCACTACGTTCGGCAGAACGTCAGGTATGTAGTCTGTGCCAACGGTATTCTGGACCGAGCGCAAAAGCATCTCTCCAATCGGAAAGACGAAGCTCACGAGAATAAAGATCAGGAGCGGCGCAATGAGCGCGAGAGCTCGAATTTTCTGAGCCCGCAGCGCGCGGTCGAGACTTTTCTTTAGCGGAGTTCCGTCAGCGGCGAGCATTACGCCACCGGCAGTTCTGTCATCTTGAGCCATAATCGCTCCCTGTCTTTTGTCAGGTTCTTATTGAACCTTTGTCTTTGCGGGGCGCTTCGCAGTGAAGCGTCTTGCAAAAACAAAGGGGGTGCAGAGGGCCAAAAGGCCCTCTGCGGTAGGCAGTCAGATTACTGAAGCAGCCAAGCCTGGAACTTCGCGTCCATATCGTCGCGGTAGTTTGCCCACCACTCGTAGTTGAACAGGAAGGTGTTGACTGAGTTTGCCGGATCGAGCGGCATGTGCGGCGCCATGTCGATGCCGAGTTCAGCGTGCTTACCTACGAGCGGAGCCGAGGAGTTACGTGCCGGGCCGTACGAGATGTACTTGGCCTGGTCAGCAAGACGCTGGCTGTCGGTTGCATAAAATACGAAGTCAAGTACGCGTGCGAGACGATCTTCCGGAAGGCCAGCGGGGATGATCCAACCGTCGAGGTCGAGCATCTGCCAATCCCAGAGCATGCCAATCGGCTGGCCCTGCTCAGCAATTGCCGAGAACAGACGACCGTTGTAGGTCGAACCGATTACAGCTTCACCATCAGCAAGAAGCTGCGGGGTTTCTGCACCAGCAGACCACC
>JAYPUF010000153.1:0-5201 GCA_038133925.1 Marivivens sp.
CGAACGATTCTTGTGTATGTAAGACCTGTTTACTTGAGGGTGCTATGGACTGGGATAAGCTCAGAATTTTTCACGCTGTGGCCGACGCGGGCTCGCTGACCCATGCGGGTGATACATTGCACCTGTCACAATCGGCTGTAAGTCGCCAAATCCGTGCGCTTGAGGAATCTCTTGGGACGACCCTCTTTCACCGCCATGCACGCGGCTTGATCCTCACCGAACAGGGCGAGCTCCTGTTCGACGCAACTCGTTCGATGCAAAAGCGACTTGATGCGGCGGCTGCGCGGATCAAGGACAGCGAAGAAGAAGTCTTTGGCGAATTAAAAGTCACGACGACAACGGGTTTTGGTTCCCTTTGGCTCGCACCGCGTCTGCATAAGCTCTATGAGAAATACCCAGATCTCAAGATCGACCTCATGCTAGAAGAACGCGTGCTCGACCTTCCCATGCGTGAAGCCGACGTTGCAATCCGTATGAAAGAGCCTTCGCAGGCAGACCTGATCCGCAAGCGCCTAATGTCTGTGCGGATGCGGCTATATGCAACGCGCGAATACCTCGACACGCACCCCGAGTTTGAAAAAGTCGAGGACGTGCACAATCACCGCCTCATTAGCCAGAACCCGAATTCTGCTCAGGTTGCTGCTGGCGCGTCGCTCGTACAGCACTTGATGAACTATGACGTGCATTCGATGCTCACGGTGAACAACTATTTCGGCGTTTTGCAGGCTGTTCTCGCTAACGTAGGTGTCGGAGTTCTTCCTGATTACCTAGCCGAAGACTTCACACAACTCGTCCGAGTCCTTCCAGATGTGGAAAGCGGCGAGGTTCCAGTTTTTCTCGCCTATCCTGAAGAACTACGTCAATCGCGTCGCGTTTCAGCTTTCCGTGACTTCGTTCAGGAAGAAATTATCGCGCATCGTCAACGCATTCGAGACAATGCAGCAGCAGCTGAGGCCGCAAAGTCCCAGTAAGCTATGCGCCTAGCGCATAGCGGGGTTGATCAGATCAAGGCCTATTAATTCTTGATCGAACATAGTCTGCACAATATGTGCACTTTTGAAGCCGATGATGCTTTCGCGCTCATCACTTCAAACCTCCCTGTTGGACTTCGCCGGGCTGTTTGCCCGGCGTTTTTTTTGCTCAAACGCGATACGAGCGCCTTGAGGCAGATCAAAAATCAGAAATTGTGCGAGAGCAAATCAGCGCTTACGGCTCAGAGCGAGTGTCTACGTTAAGCTGCATGAAAACCAAATCGAGCCAGCGTCCGAATTTTTGCCCGACCTGAGGCAAACGCCCAGTTTCCACGAAGCCAAGCTTTTGATGAAGCGCGATGGAGCCTTCGTTTTCAGCAGCGATACCGCCGAGCATGACGTGAACCTTGCCTTTGCGCGCCCGCTCGATCAATTTTTCCATCAAGAGCCGACCATATCCGCGACCATGATGGTCTGGGCGGACATAGACCGAATGTTCAACTGAGAACTTGTATCCATCAAAGGGTCGGAAGGGACCATAAGAGGCATAGCCTACGACTTCGCCTTCAAGCTCGAGCACCAGAACGGGGAAGCCCGCGACCTGTCGGTCTGCAATCCAAGCACGGCGATTGACCACATCCACTTCGCTCTCATTCCAGATAGCAACAGTGTCGCGAACCGCTTGGTTATAGATACCTGCTACGGGGCCAGCATCTTTTGCGAGCGCGTCACGAATTGTCATTTGTCGTCCTTGTCAATTGCTCGGCCAGTTAGCTTGGAAATTTAGGGCAAAGCAAGCTACGCTTTTGCGAATTTTTTGCCCGATTTGAGCGTCTAACTCTTTCCCATTTGCTGTCCTTGCCCTAAGAGGTGCGCAATTCCAGCCTCCGGGGGATATCATGGACGAACCGCAAATCACCGATGAACTGATCGCAGCCCACGGCCTTAAGCCTGACGAATACGAGCGCATTCTGGAAATCATCGGTCGCGAACCGACTTTTACCGAACTCGGCATCTTTTCCGCCATGTGGAACGAGCACTGCTCGTACAAGTCCTCCAAGCGCTGGCTCCGCACGCTTCCGACCACTGGTCCGCAGGTCATTTGCGGCCCCGGCGAGAACGCGGGCGTCGTCGATATCGGTGACAATCAGGCCATCGTGTTCAAGATGGAGAGCCACAACCACCCCTCCTACATCGAGCCCTATCAGGGTGCAGCGACGGGCGTTGGCGGCATTCTTCGTGACGTCTTCACCATGGGCGCACGTCCCATCGCAGCGATGAACTCGCTCTCGTTTGGATCGCCCACGCACCACAAGACCCGCCAACTCGTCAACGGCGTGGTTGAAGGTGTTGGCGGTTACGGCAACTGCTTTGGCGTTCCGACCGTTGGCGGCGAAGTTCGCTTCCACCCCGCATACAACGGCAACTGCCTTGTGAACGCATTCGCAGCGGGTCTCGCTGATGCGGACAAGATTTTCTATTCGGCGGCTTCGGGCGTCGGAATGCCTGTAGTTTACCTCGGTGCGAAAACAGGCCGAGACGGCGTTGGCGGCGCAACCATGGCGTCTGCGGAATTCGATGACACTATCGAAGAAAAGCGTCCTACCGTTCAGGTTGGCGACCCCTTCACCGAAAAGCGCCTCATGGAAGCCTGCATGGAGCTGATGCAGACTGGCGCTGTGATTTCGATCCAAGACATGGGTGCAGCAGGCCTTACTTGCTCTGCCGTGGAAATGGGCGACAAGGGCGAGCTCGGTATCCGTCTTGATCTTGAAAAGGTTCCCTGCCGCGAAGTTGGTATGACCGCTTACGAGATGATGCTCTCGGAAAGCCAAGAGCGTATGCTCATGGTACTCAAGCCCGAGCTTGAGGCCGAAGCAAAGGCCGTGTTCGACAAATGGGATCTCGACTTCGCTATCGTGGGCGAGACCATTGCCGAAGACCGCTTCCTCATCATGCACCACAATGTATGCAAAGCTGACCTTCCGCTATCCAAGCTTTCGTCCACCGCGCCTGAATACGACCGTCCTTGGGTTGAAACCCCTGCCGCCGCACCAATGGCTGAGGTTCCGGGCGTTGATCCGATCGACGGCCTCAAGGCGCTTATCTCTTCGCCAAACTATGCGTCCAAGAGCTGGGTTTATCAGCAGTATGATACCCAAGTAGGCGGCGACACTGTTAACCGGCCGGGCGTTGGCGCTGGCATTATCCGCGTCCATGGCACCGGCAAGTCGATTGCCTTCACCTCGGACGTGACCCCGCGCTATGTCAAGGCTAACCCCTTTGAGGGTGGTAAGCAGGCCGTTGCCGAAGCTTACCGTAACCTAACAGCAGTAGGCGCCAAGCCACTTGCGACCACCGACAACCTGAACTTCGGCAACCCCGAAAAGCCTGCAATCATGGGGCAATTTGTCGGCGCGATCAAAGGGATCGGTGAGGCTTGCCTTGCGCTAGATACGCCGATCGTTTCGGGCAACGTCTCGCTTTATAACGAGACCGATGGTCAAGGCATCCTACCGACCCCGACGATCTGTGCCGTTGGCCTGATTGAAAAGACCGAAGACGCGATCCTTGGCAAAGCTCAGGAAGGCCACCTTGCCCTTCTCGTTGGAGCAACCCAAGGCCACCTTGGTCAGTCCGCTTTGCTTGCAGAAGTCTTCAACCGCGAAGACGGCGATGCGCCGCATGTTGATCTTGCCGCTGAAAAGGCCAACGGCGACTTCATCCGAGCAAACCGCGCGATGATCGAAGCCTGCACCGACCTTGCAGACGGCGGCCTCGCGCTTGCTGCCTTTGAAATGGCGGAAACCGCTGGCGTTGGCATCGCGCTCGATGCAGGCGACACCCCGACCCTCTTTGGTGAGGATCAGGCGCGTTACCTGATCGCCGCCTCCTTCGATCAGGCAGAAGCGCTCATGGCGGCTGCGGCTTCCGCTGGCGTGCCTATCGCAACCGTCGGCAAGTTTGGCGGCTCGGATGTTTCCTTCGGCGGTGTTTCGGCTTCGCTTGCTGATCTATCGGTGACATTCCGCAGCACCTTTGGCGCAACTTTCGGCTAAAACGCCACGTCAGAAATGATCAAGTGCCAGTGGGGAAACTCACTGGCGCTTTTCTTTTGATTTTAGGCTGCTAGGGTCCTGCCATGACTGATATGACCGCACTCATAACCGCCTTTACGACGCTCTTTGTGATCATCGATCCCATTGGTTTAACACCTTTGTTTGTGGCGCTTACTCAAGGGATGGACCCTGCACGGCGCCGCGCTATTGCGATCCGCTCATGCGTGACGGGTGCGCTCATCTTGATTGTCTTTGCAATCTTTGGTGAGGCTTTATTGGGCTTTGTCGGTATCTCCATGCCCGCTTTCCGCATCGCGGGCGGGATTTTGCTTTTCCTGACCGCACTTGAGATGCTTTTCCAAAAACGCGCCACGCGCCGGAAGTCAAACGCAGATGAGGCGAGCGCGGACGACCACCATGACGACCCTTCAGTTTTTCCGATTGGTATTCCCCTTATCGCAGGGCCAGGGGCGATTGCCTCGATGATCCTTTTAACCGGTTCTGCCGAAGGTGCGGCAGGCTTTGCCGCGGTTATCGGCGTCATGCTCTCGGTGCTTGTGATCGTCTTTATCCTCTTCACCTTTGCAGGATTGATTGAACGCGGGCTTGGCAAGACAGGCGTTGACGTCGTGACGCGTCTGCTTGGTATGCTTCTCGCCGCGCTTGCGATTCAGTTCATTCTTGATGGGCTTGCCACTTTCGGATTGATCGGCTGATACCTATCTAGAGGTAATGGACACAACGAACTGGCCTTCAATCATTTATCTGCTCCTGCTCATCCTCTTCATCGGAGGGAGCATGTTTTCGGCGCGTGGACGTCAGATCAGCACGACCTTTCGGCAAATGGGAATATGGGCGGCGATCTTTGCTATCACCATCGGCGGGGTGGCTTGGTATGAAAAGAACTCGCAGACAAGTTATTCAGTCAGAGATACCTCGGGGGTAATCGAACTGCGCAAGCGCTTTGACGGACATTTCCATCTTGATGCAGAGATCAACGGCGTCACCGTGCCTTTCATCGTTGATACAGGTGCAAGCCAGATCGTCCTTACTCAAGAAGATGCAAAGCGCGTCGGGTTAGACCTACGTCAGCTGGACTTCAACATGCGCGCTCAAACAGCGAATGGCACTGTCGCAACCGCGCCTGTTCTTCTGAACACGATAGAAGTTG
>JAYPUF010000154.1:0-5149 GCA_038133925.1 Marivivens sp.
GATCTTGCCATGGTGGAACCTAGCCATAAGTAACACTAATGGCTTTGCCGCATTTTATCTCGTTTGTCAAAATTGGAAGACTCAAAGCAGATAGCGTCTAACGAGGGAGGACGGCTTTGACTTTGGAAATCCGTAAATTTGTCACCTATGACGAAGAGACTTTGATCGAGGGCTTTCGCCCTGCGCCGCGCCCTTGGCGCATGTTTGCCGTTGCAGCTGTGGTCAAGAACCCATGGGCGGGCCGCTACGTCGAAGACCTTTCGCCACTGATCCGCGAGTTGGCTCCGCCCCTTGGCGCAGAACTGACACGTCGAATTATTGCTTTGGCGGGCTCAGGTGAGGCAATTGAAGCTTATGGGAAAGCGGCTGTCGTTGGTCTTGATGGCGAGGTGGAGCACGCCTCAGGTCTCATCCACACTTTGCGCTTTGGGAACCACTTTCGCGAAGCTGTCGCGGCGAAGTCCTATCTTTCCTTTACCAATACCCGTGGCCCAGCCAATGCGGCAATTATGGTGCCTTTAATGGATAAGAACGATGCCGGACGTCGCTCTCACTACCTGACGGTGCAGTTTTCGATCCCTGATGCCCCGCGTGCAGACGAGATCGTCGTGGTGCTTGGCGGTGCAACTTCTGGCCGCCCACATCATCGCATTGGTGACCGCTATCAGGACTTGAAAGACCTAGGACATGACCTGGACAACCCGGCCGCGGTCTGAGTTCGGAGCGCTCCGAGCGATACGCCAAGGGCAAGGGCCAAAGATCGTACTTCTTCATGGCGTTGGTCTAAGGTCCGAGGCTTGGGGTGCGCAGCTCGAGCAGCTTGTCGAACGGTACGAAATAATTGCTCCGGACATGGCAGGTCACGGCGAGAGCAAGCCTTTACAGGGTGATATTTCGTTGGAGCGCTATAGCGATTTAGTTGCGGATGCGTTGGACGGAGACGCCATTGTCGTTGGCCATTCGATGGGGGCGATGGTCGCGCTTGATCTGGCATCACGATATTCGTCAAAGGTTCGAGGTGTGGTGGCACTCAATGCCATTTTTGAGCGGAGCGCAGAGGCATCCAAAGCGGTTCAGGCGCGTGCAAAGGCCCTTGCCCTAGATGGGATTAGTGATCCAACACCGACTTTGTCGCGGTGGTTTGATGATCTGCACTCAAGCGAGGCAGTGGCCAGTAGCAGCTGGCTCAGATCAGTCGACCCCTTGGGGTATCAGGCCGCCTATAGCATCTTTGCGCAGTGTGACGGACCGTCTCGAAAGGCGCTCGGTTCTCTATCAATGCCGGCACTGTTCATGACAGGAGCGCTGGAGCCAAACTCTATACCCGAGATGTCTCGCGCGATGGCCGCGCTTGCGCCAAGAGGCCGCGCCATGATCGTCGAAGGCGCCGCCCATATGATGCCGATGACACATGCCGCGCAGGTCAATGCGGCCATACTCGAACTTGCAGACGAGGCCTTTGCATGAGCGAAATTGATCCACGCGCGCTCCGCTCGGCATTTGGGAGCTTTATGACCGGCGTCACCGTTGTTACGACACGTGACGAAAATGGGGAATGCTTTGGCTTCACCGCAAATTCCTTTACGTCGGTCTCAATGGACCCGCCGATGCTGCTTGTTTGCCCGGGTAAGTTTCTGTCGAGCTTTCCTAAATTTGAGGTCTGCGAACAGTTTTCGGTCAGCGTACTTGCCGAGGGCCAAGAGACTGTCTCTAACGTTTTTGCCGGCTTCAAAGGCGATCGATTTGCCGAAGTCCAAACTAAGCTCGATTGTCACGGCATTCCTGTAATTGAAGGGGCCGCGGCAGTGTTTAGCTGTGCGACCCAACAAACAATCGATGCGGGCGACCACGTAGTCCTCATGGGGCGGGTCGTGGATTTCGAACAGAGTGGCAAGCGCGGGCTGGGGTATGCGGGCGGCAAGTACTTTTCGCTTGGTCTCGAACAGCGCGCGGCGAGTGCGCCTGCACGGGGGTTCGCGAACATCGCGTCGTCGATCGTCGAGTTTGAAGGTAAGGTCCTCTTGCTGCCTGTTGATGGCGGCTTCGCTTTGCCTCAGGTCGAAGTGGAACGTCGGGGGCTTTTGCGCGATGCCTTGGCCAAGCGGCTCGAAGGAATGGGCGTTACGGCGAAAATCGGACAGGTCTACTCGATCTATGACCGCGCTGAAACTTTGGAGCATCGCACCTGTTTTCGCGCAAATGCCGCTTCGGATCATTCGGCCGAGGGCCAGTTTGTGCCGATTGATCAACTCTCATCGCTAAAGTTCCCAGTGCCAGGACAGGGCGCAACTCTTACCCGCTATGCCAGCGAATATCTGACGGGGCAGTTTGGCCTTTATGTCGGGGATGTCGACGGCGGCGATGTTCATTACAATTAGCGAAAAGGACGCCTTTTCATGGACTTCTCACTCTTTGCTCATATGGAGCGCCTTGATCCTTCACAGTCGCATGAAACGCTCTATTCCGAGTTCATCGGTCTTTGCGAAATGGCGGACCAAGGCGGGATGCGTGCGATTTGGACGGGCGAACATCACGCGATGGAGTTCACAATTTCCCCCAATCCGTTTTTGTCGATCATGGATTTGGCGCATCGCACCAAGAACGTAAAGCTTGGGACGGGCACAGTCATCGCGCCGTTTTGGCACCCGATTAAGCTTGCGGGTGAAGCGGCGGCGACTGATCTTATGACGGGGGGACGGCTTGAGGTTGGTATCGCCCGCGGGGCTTATAGTTTCGAGTATGAGCGCTTGATGCCCGGCCTTGATGCTTGGGATGCGGGGCAGCGCATGCGTGAAACGGCTCCTTTGCTCCGCAAGCTGTGGAAGGGCGACTGTGCTCATGAGGGGACCTATTATTCCTTCCCAGCAACGACCGCGTCCCCAAAGCCTGTGCAAAAAGAAGGGCCGCCGATCTGGATTGCTGCACGTGATCCAAATAGCCACGAGTTTGCCGTTCAGAACGGATTTAACGTTCAGGTCACACCGCTTTGGCAGGGGATGGCTGAAGTTGAAACTTTGATGGGCCGCTTCAATGATGCCTGCGCGGCTGGTGGCAAACGCCCCAAGATCATGCTCTTACATCATTGCTATGTTGGCAAAGACGAAGAAGACCTTGATCTAGCAGCCAAGGATTTCAGTAGGTATTACAATTACTTTGGGGCTTGGTTTCAGAACAAGAGACCGATCACACAAGGCTTGATCGAGACGATTAGCCAAGAGGAGATAGACGCGAATGCGATGATGGCACCCGCCAATCTGCGCCGCGATTTGACGATGGGCACAACCCAAGAGGTGATTGATCAGATCAAACGATACGAAGATCTGGGCTATGATGAATTCTCGTTTTGGGTGGATAGTGGCATGACGACCGAGCGGAAGCGCGTCTCGCTTGCGCGGTTCATCGACGAAGTCATGCCCGCATTCGGGTGAGGAGAGATCATGAGTAAATTACCGCATTTCCAGCTCTTTATTGACGGCGCTTGGACCGAGGGAAGCACTGGTCAAGTTATGGAGACCCAAAACCCAGCAACGGGCGAGACTTGGGCGACTTTCTCCTGTGCAAGCGCCGACGATGTTGATCGCGCCGTTCGGGCGGCAGCACGTGCGCTGGAGGATCCTAAATGGCGGGATATGACACAAACGGCACGGGGCAAGCTCCTCTATCGGCTCGCGGACTTGATCGAAGAACGTGCAGCAGAGCTTGGTGCGATTGAAACAACGGACAGCGGCAAGCTCTTGGCCGAGACCTCGACCCAAACGCGCTATGTCGGTGACTACTATCGCTATTTTGCGGGCCTCGCGGACAAGATCGAAGGTGCGGTTCTGCCCATAGACAAGCCTGACATGCATGCCTTTACGACACGTATGCCAATCGGTGTTGTGGCCGCTGTGGTGCCTTGGAACGCGCAGATGTTCCTTACTGCGACCAAACTTGGTCCTGCCCTCGCGGCGGGTTGCACGGTTGTTCTTAAGGCATCAGAGCAAGCTCCTGCGCCGATGTTGGAGTTTGCGCGCCTTATCGAAGAGGCTGGTTTCCCGAAAGGTGTGGTTTCCGTCATCACAGGAGATGCTGAGAACTGTGCTGCACCTCTGACCCGTCACCCTATGGTAGATCGGATTGCGTTTACGGGTGGCCCCGAGACTGCGCGGCACGTTATTCGCAACTCTGCAGAGAACTTTGCTGTCACCACTTTAGAATTGGGGGGCAAGTCTCCTATTCTGGTATTTGATGACGCTGATCTTGATGGCGCTGCGAATGGCCTGATTGCTGGTAACTTTGGGGCCTCGGGCCAATCTTGCGTTGCGGGTACTCGGGGACTTGTCCAGCGGTCCATTTTGCCAGCACTCATCGCCAAGATTGCCGAAAAGTCCAAGGGCATCGTGATCGGTGATCCGCTGGATGGGGCGACGCATGTCGGACCGCTTTGCACCGAAGCGCAAGTGCGTAGAATAGAAGCGACGCTCGCAAGAGCGAAGGAGCAGGGCGCGACAATCCATTTCGGCGGGGGCGCTGTTGATCGCGCTGGAAACTTTGTTGCGCCTACTCTGGTTGAATGCAACGGGCCCGAAACGGAAACGCTTCACGTTGAGATGTTCGGCCCCGTTATGTCATTGCTCGCTTTCGACACCGAAGAAGAGTCGATCGCGCTTGCCAATAGCACCGTTTACGGACTTGGTTCGGGCATTTTCACTCAAAATCTCGCACGGGCGCACCGTGTCTCGAGGCGCATTCGTTCAGGCATCTGCTGGATCAATACATATCGGGCCATTTCACCGATTGCCCCTTTTGGCGGCTTTAACGCTTCGGGATATGGCCGCGAGGCGGGGAAGGAGAGCATTCTCGACTATACCCGCACCAAAACCACCTGGATCAATACCTCTGACGCACCAATGGCGAACCCATTTGTCATGCGCTAGGCTGATGTGACCAAATTAGAAAGGCCCAAGATGAGTGTATTTGACGAAGACTTGTTTCTCAAAGGACTGGAGCAGCGCAAAGGCACGCTCGGTGCGGAGTATGTCGAAAAGAACCTCGCCGCTGCCGATGATTTCACGCGTCCTTTCCAAGAGGCGATGACTGCTTGGTGCTGGGGCTTTGGTTGGGGGGATGACGTTATCGACGCAAAGACCCGTTCGATGATGAACCTCTC
>JAYPUF010000155.1:0-5134 GCA_038133925.1 Marivivens sp.
TTTGTCATTGCCGGCAACGCGAATCTCGATCCCAACAAGGGAGAAGGTTATCGCGAGACAATACAGTCCCTTCTTTCATCTCCGACACTCACCGATCCATTGGCCAATCAGGATACCGCTTTCTGGCCCGCCGATTTTGGAGGGACCCTTCGCGTGTCCTATGTGCTTCCATCGCAAGACTTTGAAGTCGTAGCCGCCGGCGTCACGCATACGCAAGAAATCGGGTCGCACGGATTTGTTTGGACCAAAATAGCGTTTGGCTCTACAGAAAACAGATGAACCAACACGAGTCTTTCGCCTTGATTTCTTGACCATTCGCGGCGTTCGGTTTAGGCGAAGGCAACCTCGTTCAGACAAGGAAGACCAGATGTCCAACCCCTCGATCCTGATCCTCGCCGGCGACGGCATCGGCCCCGAAGTTATGGCCGAGGTCAAGAAGATCATTAACTGGTACGGCGACAAGCGCTCTATCAAATTCGACGTGTCCGAAGACCTCGTTGGCGGCTGCGCCTACGACAAGCACGGCACCCCGCTTCACGACGACACTATGGCCAAGGCTCAGGAAGTTGACGCTGTCCTTCTCGGCGCAGTTGGCGGTCCGAAGTACGACAATCTCGACTTCTCGGTGAAGCCCGAGCGCGGCCTTCTCCGTCTCCGCAAGGAAATGGATCTCTATTCGAACCTGCGTCCGGCTCAGTGCTTTGACGCACTTGCTGACTTCTCTTCGCTTAAGAAAGAGGTAGTTGCCGGCCTTGATATCGTCATCGTACGCGAGCTGACCTCGGGCATCTACTTCGGTGAGCCACGTGGCATCATCACCGAAGGCAACGAGCGCGTTGGCATCAACACCCAGCGCTACACTGAGTCGGAAATCGCTCGTGTTGCGCGTTCGGCGTTTGAACTTGCTCGCCGCCGTAACAACAAAGTTTGCTCGATGGAAAAGGCCAACGTTATGGAATCGGGTATCCTGTGGCGTCAGGTCGTCACCGAGATCCACGAAAAAGAATACTCCGACGTTGAGCTTTCGCACATGTATGCGGATGCTGGTGCAATGCAGCTTTGCCGCTGGCCCAAGCAGTTCGACGTTATCGTAACTGACAACCTCTTTGGCGACCTTCTCTCGGACGCTGCAGCGATGCTTACCGGCTCACTCGGCATGCTTCCGTCGGCTTCGCTCGGCGCACCGATGGCAAACGGTCGCCCGAAAGCGCTTTACGAGCCCGTACACGGCTCGGCTCCCGACATCGCTGGTCAAGGCAAAGCAAACCCGATCGCTTGTGTGCTCTCTTTTGCAATGGCGCTCCGTTACTCGTTTGATCTCGGCAATGAAGCAGATCGTCTTGAGAAGGCCGTTGAAAAGGTTCTGGCAGACGGCGTGCGCACCGCTGACTTGCTTGGCGAAGAAGGCGTTACTCCGGTTACCACCTCGGAAATGGGCGACAAGATTATCCAAGCTCTGGAAGCGTCGCTCGGCTAATTACGCCGGAAACACCAAATTCAAAGGGGTGCCTTCGGGCGCCCCTTTTTTGCAGGCCTGCAACTTTTAGCGGGTCACAGCGTTGACCAATCTCAAACAAGCGCTCAAGGTGCTTTTGCACATTTATGTTTGCGCTATCAGGAGCCCAGCATGGTTGAAGCCGTAAAGAACAATGTCGTCGGAGCACTTTATGCGCTATTGGCGATGGGGATTTACGCGACCCATGACGTGGTCGTTAAGTTGCTCGGTGGAACCTATTCAGCGGTCCAAATCGTCTTTTTTGCCGCGCTTTTCAGTTTTCCAATTGTGACAATCATTTTAATGAGCGATCGCGAGCGAGATAATCTGATGCCTCGTCACCCCTATTGGATCGCGATCCGCACCGTCTGCACCGTGATCACCGGTGTGTCTGCGTTCTATGCGTTCTCGACGCTTCCACTTGCTCAAACTTACGCCATTCTCTTTGCTTCACCGCTCCTCATCACAATCCTTGCGATTCCGATGCTCGGGGAAAAGGTCCGTATTCGCCGCGGCCTTGCGGTTGTCGTGGGTCTAGCGGGCGTTATGGTGGTTCTTAATCCATCGGTGACAGAGTTCAGCCTCGGTCACCTCGCCGCCCTTATCGCAGCGGTTTGCAGTGCCTTCGTGGCCGTCATTGTACGCAAGATCGGGAACGAAGAACGAAGCGTGGTCTTGATGCTCTATCCTATGCTCGGCAACTTTGTAGCGATGGGCGCGGCTCTACCGTTCTTCTATGTGCCGATGCAAATTGAGCATATCGGGCTTTTGTTGGTTATTTCGGTATTCGGGATCGCGGGCGGCTTTCTTGTCATCAAGGCCTATCGCGCCGGCGAAGCGATGATGGTCGCTCCGATGCAGTACAGCCAAATTCTTTGGGCTACGGGATATGGTTATTTCTTTTTCGGCGAAGATCTTGAGGTAAATACGGTGATCGGTGCGAGCATCATCATCGCTTCGGGTGTCTATATCGTGCTTCGAGAAGGCAGCAGCGATGCGTCTTCGACCAAGCCTGTGCTTCAGAGTCGCCTGCGGAACGAGACTGTTACATCTCCCCGTGCAAGTATTCTAAGCCGCGTTTGGTTCGGCAAAACTGTGCGCTCGAAATCATAAGGGAAAAGGGCTATATCCACGCTTTCCGGCCTTGCCAAACACTGCTTTAACTAGTAACTCGCGGTTCACGGTCGGAGCGTAGCGCAGCCTGGTAGCGCACCTGCTTCGGGAGCAGGGGGTCGGAGGTTCGAATCCTCTCGCTCCGACCAATTTTCCCAAAT
Source organism: Marivivens sp. (assembly GCA_038133925.1). GTDB lineage: Bacteria > Pseudomonadota > Alphaproteobacteria > Rhodobacterales > Rhodobacteraceae > Marivivens. The sequence goes on from JAYPUF010000155.1 coordinate 2,770, forward strand.
GCGGAAATGAACAAAGGCGCGGATAAACTCCGCGCCTTGTTTCGCTTCATTATCTACTTTCGATCCCTTGCGGGGACCTCGTCATAGTCGTCCCGGAGGATTCGCTCGGCATCGCCATCTGGATCATCATACTGGCTGTTCTTCATCGTCCAGAAAAAGCCAAGTAAGCCTACAATCCCCAATCCAATCGATACGGGGATCAAAATTACAAGAACATCCATCTTCAGCGTACCCTAAGAGCGTTCAGAGAGACTATAATTGAAGATGTGGACATCGCAATTGCTGCCGCAAGGGGTGTCGCCAATCCAATGAACGCAATCGGCACGGCTATCATATTATAGACAGCGGCTACGGCGAAATTCTCGAGAATGCGGTTTTTGGCCGACTTTGAAAGACGCATTGCTTGCGCCATTTTTGATAGATCCTGCGATACCAGAACAAAATCCGCCGCTACTCGCGTTGCCTCTAGCGCCGAGGCCGGGGCCGCTGAGACATGTGCTGAAGCAAGCGCGGCAGTGTCGTTCAATCCATCTCCGATCATGAGCACCTTGGCACCGCGAGCTTGAAGCGCCTGCACCGCCGCGACTTTTTCATTTGGCATCATCTCGGATTGAAAAGCATCAATTCCCAAATCTATAGCAAGCTCGGCGACAACGGCTTCGCTATCACCAGACAAGAGCGTCATCGGTATTCCACGTTCGCGAAGAGCAGTGGTCAAATCGCGTGCGCCTGGGCGCAGCTCATCACGAAACGAAAGAGCCAAAGGTTCACGCCCTTCGACCATAAACATTGTGCCATTATTCTCAGGATTGCCAGTCACCCAGCTTGCCCGGCCAAGACGGACAGTCAGCTCCTCCCACTGACCCTCAACGCCTTGTCCGGGCAATTCGGTGATGTTTGACACGCTTACCATTGGTAGCGCCGCGTCTCTCGTCACTTCTACGATCGCTTTGGATCGCGGATGTGCCGAACTCTGGGCCAAGGAATGTAATATCGCAAGAGATTCTTTGCTTAATCCATGAGCATTTTGAAAACTCGGCCTACCAAGCGTCAGAGTCCCAGTTTTATCGAAAACAACATGATCAGCCTCGGCAAGACGTTCCAGCGCGCTCGCATGTTTGACTAATAATCCAGCTTTGAACAAACGGCCTGATGCAACGGTCGATACCGCTGGTACAGCAAGACCAAGGGCACATGGGCAAGTGATGATCAGCACCGCAACGGCAACGTTCATTGCAAGACGCACATCGCCGTGCGAGAGCCAAAGCCAAAGTGCAAAGGCCAACAGCGCGAGCAGGTGGACCAAGGGCGCGTAAATTCGTGCCGCACGATCTGCGAGCGAATTATAGCGTGACTTGGCTTGCTCTGCGACTGCGACCAGATCAGCAAGGCTATGAAGCAACGTGTTTTCGCCTACGGCATCTGCACGCACTTCAATAGCACCTGTGAGGTTCACCTCTCCGGCCCGAATGAAGTCGCCCTCTGCGGCTGGAACAAGGTCTGTTTCGCCTGTCAAAAAAGCACGATCGAGTTCAGTGCTTCCTTTCAGAATCGTCCCGTCAACGGGAACACGCGAACCCGGCTGGACCAAGAGAATGTCTCCAACAGCGACATGCTTCAACGAAACGGTCTCGGCGTGCCCTCCATCGAGGCGAAGCGCCATCGGCGCTTCCATTGCCGCCAATTCGGTAGCGGCCGAGCGTGCAACGCCTCGCATTCTCTGATCCAAATAACGACCCGCAAGAAGGAAGAAGGTCAGGGAAAGCGCTGCATCAAAATACGCATGTTCGCCACCAGACATCGTCTCGAACACAGACATGAACGAGGCCAAAAAAATAGCGAGTGAAATCGGTACGTCCATATTCAGGCGTCCAACTTTCAACACCGACCACGCGCTCTTAAAGAAGGGCTGCGCCGCGAAAACTATGGTCGGCAGTGCAATGCCTGCGGAAATCCAATGGAACAAATCACGTGTCGCATCCGTCGCGCCTGACCAAACTGCGACCGAAAGGAGCATCACGTTCATCATCGCGAAACCCGAGACACCAAGGCGCATTGCGAGATCGCGAGAAGCACGATCTGACTCGCCCGCGCTCAGTGTCGCCAAATCAAGCGGCGAGGCCTGATACCCAAATGAAGCGATGCGATCGACGATTTCTTCGACCGTGATTCCGGCAGAGACTTTGACCGTTGCACGTTTCCGCGTGAGGTTCACACGGACATCTGCAACTCCATCTGTCGCCAAGAGCCCGTTTTCGATTGCCGAAATACACGCCGCGCAATGCACCGTCGGGAGAGAAAGTTGGAATTCCTGATCCGCAGTTGCCGCCGTTCCCTTTGCACGCTCCACCGCAAGAGGCGTAGC
>JAYPUF010000156.1:0-5117 GCA_038133925.1 Marivivens sp.
TCTTTCTCGGTGGTGACGAGTTGAGCGATGCGTGTCTTTCCCTCAAGTTCGAGGCGGGTCATGAGCGCTTCGGTTAGGGGCTGGTGATCTTCGAGCGCCTCGCCCCGGATCACTTCGGCGCCGAGGCTCCGCAGGGTGGCGAAGAACTTGGATGGATCGCCAATTCCTGCAAAGGCGAGGACACGCATACCTTGCCACTGCATGCCGGTCATGAGCGGTTTGAGCATACCGCGCAGTCGAGGAACAGGGAGTGCGCGGTTAAATGCGCCCTGATCGCCGATTGTCAGGACAAAGTCAGCACGCTTGAGGCCGATTTCAATGGGTTCGCGGAGCGGGCCAGCGGGCATAACCGACCCATTTCCAAAGCCGCGTTTCGCGTCAACGACAACGATTGAAATGTCTTTGTGAACGGCGGGATTTTGAAAGCCGTCATCGAGTATGATGATTTCGGCTCCCGCTGCCTCGGCTGCTTTGACGCCAGCGGCGCGGTCTTTCGCGATCCACGTGGGTGTAAAGGCTGCGATAAGAAGGGGTTCATCCCCGACATCGTCCGCGCGGTGTTCGCGCTCGATTACCTGCACTGGGCCTTGGAGCTTGCCGCCGTAGCCGCGGGAGACGACGTGTGGATGATGCCCCATCTCAATAAGTTTTTGAGCAAGTGCGATGGTCGTCGGCGTTTTTCCTGTGCCACCAACGTTGATGTTCCCAATGCAGATCACTGGGACTGAGGCGTGGTATGATGGACCCTTGAGCCGACGAGCCGTGCCAAATGCGTAGAGCATGCCAAGCGGTGCAAGGAGAGCCGAGCGAAGCCCCTTGGGCTGATACCAAAAGCGCGGAGCTGCCATGGTCAGTATCCTTTCCGTTCCAGCTCGTCTTTGATGAGTGCTGCGACGCGGGTCGTAGCAATTGCGCCGCCAGATGTCACATCCCAAGCGGCCATCGCGATTGTAGCGGTTCTATCGGGTGACAAAAGCGTTTCGACCGCAGTCCCAAGATCACTCGGGCTATTGATGACAAGGCATCCTCCAGCTTGATCAAGACGCGCATAACGGTGCGAAAACGCACCGACAATCGGACCATGGATGATTGATGAGCCGAGCGTAGCGATGTCAAAAGGGTCTTGTGGGTTGCCTCCGATCAGAGTGCCAGCAGCATAGGTGATTGGGCTGATCCGATACCAAAGTCCAAGGTTGGAGGCGTCACCATCGTGCACGAGTACGCGGGTCGTTTCGGTGATTTCTGATCCTTGCTTTGAGAGCAGCGTTTCGAAGCCTTGCTCGCGAAATCCGTCGGCGATTGTGGCTGCATCCTCTGCGAGAGCAGGTATCACGATGAGCAACAGCCGATGCGCGCGCCGACAGGCATGTTTATGCGCTTCGATCAGCAAAGACACTTCTGCAAGGCGCACAGGCGCAGCAAGCCAAGATTGCCGTGTCCCAATTGCTTGGTTGATGTCGGCAAATTGATCTTCGTCGAAGTCGAGCACTTCGGGATCATCGTCGATGGTGCCTGTAATCTCGAGATTGCTGGCGGGTACCTTCGCTTTGATGAGACGCTTTTGCGCTAGGGCGTCGCTACACAACGCATAGGTCACATTCGCCATGAGCGCGCGGGGCATGCCCGGATACCACTTCGTCATGGTTTGGTTCAGGTCCGATCCAGAAGCTTCGACGATGAAATTGGATATGCCGCGCGATTGCACCGCAACGACTGATGCAGGGTCTAATTTTTCCGCGCCGAGCCAAATGACGGCGTCCGGTTTCCAGTGATCGAGAAATGGTTCGAGGTGCGATGGCTTTGGGTTCGTGGTGGTGAAATAGAGGGGGGAGTCCCCTGCCCCAGTGATCAGCACTTCGACGCCAAGGTCTTCCATTTCGCGCAAAGATGCGATTGCTTCCGCGGCAGATTGCCTTGTTGGAGAGCCGCACCTGATCCAAACCAGAGGCGCATTTGGGCGACGCCGCCATTCTGGAACGGCAGAAGGTTTGCCCCGATGAAGAGCGAGGTATGCCGTCAAAGAAAGTGATCTTGCCATCGCGAAGTTTGGTCCCGTCAACCCGCGCCAAAACAGAGTAATAGTCTGGCTCTTAGGTCACTCTAGTAAGGCATCGGTCGTATCGGTCAAGTCGGAGTGGGACGCGTGCATGCCTTAAAAATGGGCAGTTCGGCCAAAGATCGCGCATCAATACGGAACCTTGAACGCGTTTCGGGCGTTCTTTCTGCAACTGCAAAGTAATCCGCAGCGGGATGTGTTTTGTAGGACATGCAGCAGAAAAGAGGATGACGTGGCCAAACTGACAGTATTCACCGATTTGGATGGAACGCTTCTGGATCACGATACCTATTCTTATGACAAAGCGCTGCCTGCACTCGCTGCTCTTAGGGAACGTGGCGCACGTTTGGTACTTGCCAGTAGCAAGACCGCCGCTGAAATAGAGCCTCTGCGTGCTGAGCTTGGGTTTGGCGATTGCCCTGCGATTGTCGAAAATGGTGCGGGAATTCTGACATCGACAAGCGATGGAGCGAGCTCACGTTATGGCGAACTGCGTTCGCTTATGGATCGCATTGATCCAGCACTGAGAGCCGAGTTTCGTGGATTTGCGGATCTTGGTCCCGACGCGGTTCAGAAGCACACGGGTCTTGCTGCGGATCAGGTTGCCCGCGCGATGCAACGTCAGTTTTCCGAGCCTGGGATATTTGTCGGTGGCCTTTCGCAAGAAACCGCATTCGTCGCCGCGCTAAGCCATTTGGGTTTAAATGCGCGCTATGGTGGGCGATTTTTGACGATCTCATTTGGCGCAAACAAGGCCGATCGACTGAAAGAGCTTCAACGTGAATTTGGTGGTCGATCAATTGCGCTGGGCGACGCGCCTAATGATGTGGAAATGATCGAAGCGGCCAATTTGGGTATCATCGTCTTGAACAAGCAAGGCAGGCCCGTTCCGCGTCTGAGAGGCGAGGGAAACGGCACGATCATCCGCACGACAGAAGAAGGGCCAGCTGGTTGGAATTCAGCCGTTCTGGCCGAACTTGAATTAATGGCCGATGTCTAAGAGGTAACGCATGGCTGATTTTCATCAAACGGGGAATATCGCAACTTTTCACGATCTGCGCACCAATTCGACCGAGGCAATGATGCGCGAAGTCGAAAGCTTTGGTTCGAGCAGGAAGATCACGCTCATCCTTCCTTCGCTCTTTTCGGAACTAGAGGGAGCGGCTCTTCCACGAATTTTGGATGAACTTGAAAAGGTGCCTTTCCTACATCGGATTGTCATCGGTTTGGATCGAGCTAGCCGAGAGCAATACATTCATGCTCGTGATTTCTTTGGCCGCCTGAAGCAAGATCATGTGGTTCTGTGGAATGATGGTCCACGCTTGCAAGCCATCGATAGCCGCCTCAAGGCACTCTCACTTTCACCTGCCGAACCGGGCAAGGGACGTAATGTCTGGTTTTGCTTGGGGTATACGCTTGCCCGTCACGATAGCTCGGTCGTTGCTGTGCATGATTGCGATGTTGTGACCTATTCGGCTGATATGCTGACGCGTCTTGTCTATCCGGTGGCGAACCCCGGGTTTCCGTATCAAATGTCCAAAGGCTTTTACCCGCGCGTGGCCGAGGGCAAACTAAATGGAAGGGTCAGCCGTCTTCTGGTTTCGCCGATCCTACAGGCGATGAAGCATGTTTTGGGGCCGCGAGATTATCTCGATTTCTTGTCGAGTTTCCGTTACCCGCTTGCAGGTGAATTCGCGATGAGAACCAACATCCTTCCTGATATGCGCATCCCCTCTGATTGGGGTTTGGAGATTGGTCTTTTGTCCGAGGCGTGGCGCAATCTGTCGCAACGAAGCGTCTGTCAGGTCGAGATTTCGGATCGATATGACCACAAGCACCAAGACCTTTCTGTCGAGAATGCGAACGCGGGCCTCTCGCGGATGTCCGTTGATATTTGCAAAGCGCTTTACCGCAAGCTGGCTGCCGATGGGACGGTTTTGAACGACGAGATTTTTCGCTCGATCAAGGCGACTTACTATCGGATGGCGCTTGATCACGTTGATTCCTATTACAACGATGCCAAGATGAATGGGTTACATGTTGACCGCCATGCCGAGGAAGGTGCAATCGAGCTCTTTGCCTCCAACATCATGCTTGCGGGGAATGTGTTCCTTGAGAATCCGATGGAGACCCCCTTTATTCCATCTTGGAACCGCGTCCATTCAGCGGATCAAACCATCATGCAAGATATTGTTGATGCAGTCACAGAAGACGAGCGGGATTTTACGCCAACCTTTGCCTAATCGCCGCATGTATGGCTGGACAAGCCGCGATTACGCCGTTGTTTTGGGGTGTCGCATTGTTGAACGTGAGCGGTCCGCCAAGACGGTCTGAGGTTAGGCCTCCTGCCTCTTCGACCATGAGAACACCTGCGGCGATGTCCCATTCCCATGTAGGCCGGAAGGACATCATGGCGTCATAACGGCCCTCTGCCACGAGGCAGAGACGGTAAGCGAGAGAAGACCTAAAGTTCCGCTTGGCAACTGGTGTCTTGAGATCTTTCCAATGGTGCGGATCAAAGTTCGGTCGGGCTGCGAGGATTTCGGCATCGTCAAAGCTTGTCGTTTTGCTCACCTTGGTCGGCGTGCCGTTAAGTGTCGCACCTTTGCCTTTGACCGCAGCGAACAGATAGTCGCGTGCAGGAAGATATACGACGCCGCCTGTGACTTGACCTTCGGTGACAAGCGCAAGCGAAATAGACCAGTCTTTGTTACCTTCAATGAACGCACGCGTGCCGTCGATGGGATCAGCGATGAATTGGGATAAAGTTGAAAGGCGTTCAGAGTTGTCCTGGGTTTCTTCGGACAGCCAGCCAAAATCAGGTCGCGCAGTGGTCAAAGTCTCGCGGAGGTGCGCATCGACTGCGAGGTCTGCTTCTGTGACGGGGCCGGCGTCATCTGGCTTGTGCCATACTTGGGGGTCGCGCATGAAATATCGAAGCGCGATGTCACCTGCCGTGGTGACTGTTTGGATCATGAGGTCGAGATCAGTCACCGGCCAAAATCATCCCGTCAACGAGGAGCGAAGGCACGACGCGGCTTAGGTGACGTTCCCCATCGTT
>JAYPUF010000157.1:0-5057 GCA_038133925.1 Marivivens sp.
CTATGACGACGATCCAGCTTCACAACACCAAGACCCGCCGCAAAGAGGTCTTTGAACCTTTGGACCCGCAAAACGTACGCATGTATGTCTGCGGCCCAACGGTTTACGACCGTGCGCACCTTGGGAATGCGCGGCCCGTTCTGGTGTTCGATGTGCTATATCGTCTCTTGCGCCACGTTTATGGCGCAGATGCGGTGACTTACGTACGAAACTTCACGGATGTGGACGACAAGATCAATGCGACCGCTCTAGCCCGCAAAGAAGCGGGGGCTTCGGGCACTCTCGAAGAGCTGATTGCCGAACGGACTGAGGAAACCATCGGTTGGTATCACGCGGATATGGATGCGCTTGGAGCGCTGCGTCCAAATCAAGAACCGCGTGCGACCGAATGGATCGGGGCGATGATCGCAATGATCGAGAAACTGATCGCGGACGGCCATGCCTATGAAAAGGAAGGGCACGCGCTCTTTCGGGTGCGGTCGTATAAGGACTATGGCGCTCTTTCGGGCCGTTCGGTCGATGACATGATCGCGGGCGCACGGGTCGAGGTTGCGCCCTTCAAAGAAGACCCGATGGATTTCGTCCTCTGGAAGCCGTCAGATGCCGATACTCCCGGATGGGACAGCCCTTGGGGACGCGGCCGTCCGGGGTGGCATATCGAATGTTCGGCCATGTCCTACGAGCTTCTCGGGGCGTCCTTTGACATCCATGGCGGCGGCAATGACCTTCAGTTCCCGCACCACGAAAACGAGATCGCCCAGTCAAAATGCGCCCATCCGCATGGCGAGTTCGCGCGGTTCTGGCTCCATAACGAAATGCTACAGGTTGAGGGCAAGAAGATGTCCAAGTCCTTGGGCAATTTCTTTACCGTGCGAGACCTGTTGGATCAGGGCGTAGCGGGCGAAGTCATCCGTTTCGTGATGCTCTCGACGCATTATTCCAAGCCGATGGATTGGACCGAAAAGAAGCGCCAAGAGGCTGAAGCGACGCTTCGCAACTGGAGAAAGCTCTTGGACGGTGCCGAGGTTACGGGGCCTGATCAGGAAGTCGTCGACACGATTGCCGATGATCTGAACACGGCTGGGGTGATTACTCGACTGCATGCGATGGCCAAGGAAATTGCCGCAAACCCGCAAAAGGACTGCTTTGTCGAAAAAGGTGTGATGCTTGCCTCTGCTCAGATGGTCGGCCTATTGCTTCCGTCAATGGGCGCTTGGGTTGATGCTGGCGTCGACCTCTCACCATTCGCTGACAAGCTCGCCTCTTTGCGCGTTGCCGCCATGGAAAGCAAAGATTTCTCAGCTGTTGATGCGCTGAAAACAGCACTCCTCGACGCTGGCGTCGAAGTACGTATGTCCAAAGCAGGCGTCGAGCTTGCACCGAGCGCGGGATTTGATCCTGCGAAACTGGAGGGTCTCAAATGACCAAGGAAAAGCTTTATCTCTTTGATACGACCCTTCGGGACGGGCAACAGACCCAAGGGGTGCAGTTCTCGACCGCTGAAAAGAACCGCATTGCCGAAGCGCTTGACCGCTTGGGCGTTGATTACATCGAAGGCGGTTGGCCCGGTGCCAATCCGACCGACAGTGATTTCTTTAACGCGCCGCCCAAGACCCGCGCGACCCTGACCGCATTCGGCATGACCAAACGGGCAGGGCGCTCGGCTGCAAATGACGATGTGCTGGCGGCCGTGATGAACGCGGGAACTCCTGCGGTCTGTTTGGTTGGCAAGACCCATGACTTCCATGTGACCACCGCGCTTGGGATCACTCTCGAAGAAAATCTTGAGAACATTAGCGCGTCGATCGCCCACATGGTCGCTGAAGGTCGCGAGGCGCTCTTTGACGCCGAGCATTTCTTTGATGGCTATAAGGCCAACCCCGAGTATGCAATCAAAGCGGCCCGTGCTGCCTATGACGCAGGAGCGCGCTGGATCGTTCTTTGTGACACCAACGGCGGCACGCTTCCGTCCGAGGTTAAAGAGATCGTTGGTAAGGTCATCGAAGCCGGTATCCCAGGGAGCCACGTGGGTATCCACACCCATGACGATACAGGTCATGCTGTAGCGAACAGTCTTGCCGCTGTCGACGCAGGCGCACGCCAGATCCAAGGCACGCTCAACGGGTTGGGTGAACGCTGCGGCAACGCCAACTTGACCACGATCATCCCGACGCTCCTCCTCAAAGAGCCCTATAAGTCGGCCTTTGATACAGGTGTAAGCGAAGCGGCACTTGCGGGACTTCGCAAGACAAGCCGTATGCTGGACGATGTCCTAAACCGCGTCCCCGCCAAGCAGGCGCCTTATGTTGGTGCATCCGCTTTTGCGCACAAGGCCGGTTTGCACGCGAGCGCGATCCTGAAGGACCCGACAACATACGAGCATGTCGAGCCCTCGCTCATTGGTAACAGCCGCATCATCCCAATGTCGAACCAAGCAGGTCAGTCGAACCTGCGGAGCCGACTTCTTGATGCAGGCTTTGAGGTTGATCCCAAAGATCCCGCGCTTCCACGCCTTTTGGACGTAATCAAAGAGCGCGAGGCGGCGGGTTATGCCTATGACACAGCGCAGGCCTCGTTTGAACTACTCGCGCGCGAGATGCTCTATCAACCGCGCCCGTTCTTTGATGTGGACCGCTATCGTGTGATCTCTGAACGCCGCCGTAATGCCAAAGGCGAGGTTGTCACAGTGTCAGAAGCTGTTGTTTCCGTCTGGATTGGCACGCAAAAGGTCACGAGTTTTTACGAAAATGATCATGCAGACCGCGAGCAGGATGCTGGTCCGGTGAATGCGCTTTCCAATGCTCTGGCCAAAGACCTTGGTCCTTATCAAGCGCTGATCGAGGATATGGAGCTTGTTGACTTTAAAGTTCGGATCACGAGCGGAGGAGTTGAGGCAGTCACGCGCGTCATCATTGATTTCGAGGACTCGACGGGTCGCCGTTGGTCGACGGTTGGCGTGAAGCAAAACATAATCGACGCCTCCTTTGAGGCGCTGCTTGATGCTGTGAATTGGAAACTTTGGCGCGATGGCGCGACTGCGGCTTGAGTGTAAGATATGAGCATTAACGCCTGCGCTGGACTTGTAGAACGAGGTGATCCTGATCGCTTTCTGGCGGCGATGGCAGCCCCTGCCGAGCTGCGCGGAAGGTTGTTTGTGCTTTATGCCTTCAACCTCGAGGTCGCGCGTGCGCCTTGGATGACCAAAGAACCTATGATTGCTGAAATGCGTCTCCAATGGTGGCGTGATGCAATCGAGGAAATCGAAAAAGGCGGGCCTGTGCGCGCACATGAGGTTTCGACGCCCCTAGCCGAGCTCGTCGTCGAGACTGGCATTGAAACTAACGTTCTTGACCGCATTGTCGAGGCAAGGCGCTGGGACATCTACAAAGAGACCTTTGATGATGAAGACCAGCTCTTTGACTATCTAAATAAGTCTGGTGGCGGTCTCATGTGGGCGTCGGCCCGTGCTCTGGGTTGTTCTATCGAGCGCAAGGCAGATGTCTATACGGTCGGTCGCGCCTCTGCACTGGCATCGTGGTTGATGGCCGTTCCCGAGTTAGAAGCGCGGGGCTGGGCGCCTTTGCCCGACGGTCGGGAGCAAGCAGTCGCCGCGCTCGCAGGCAAAGCGCTGGATGAACTCAATTCCATCAAGGGAAGTTTTGGGTCTGCTAATCCGGCGCTGCGTGCGGCATGGCGTGCGAGAGCAATCTTGGAGCAGGCGACAAAAGAACCGCTCTCGGTGTCTGAAGGAACGCTTGGTGGATCTGAGTTTGCGCGACGCGCAGGCCTAATATGGCGGACGATGCGCGGGACTTGGTAATCCCGCGCCTGTTCTTAGTCATTGCTCTGTGGGCGCATGGTGAGCCAGATAAGTGCACCGCCTGCGAGAACAAGGAATGGAAGCATCGCAAGGTTGACGGCGGTCCAGCCCTCAATCGGAGAGCCACCCGAACAGTTCATCAAACCGCCAGACGCAAGCGACGCCATCGTCACGCAGCCGAATACGATCATATCGTTCATGCCCTGAACCACTCCGCGTTCGTGCGGCTTGTGCGCCAGCGCGAGCATAGACGTCGCACCAATAAAGCCGAAATTCCAACCGATCCCAAGAAGGATAAGTCCAGCGTAGAAGCTTATGAGACTAGGTTGACCCGCCTCTGAGAGCTCAACACCAGCAAGCGCCGCTGCACCTGCGCAAGCAAGAATAAAGAGGCCAAGGGTCATGATCTTTTTCACGCCAAAGCGGGCAATCAAATGTCCCGTAAAGAATGACGGAATATACATCGCAAGCACGTGGGCAGAGACGATATCGTTTGCGTCATTTGCACCGAAGCCGCAGCCAACAACCGCGAGCGGGGTTGACGTCATCACGAGGTTCATAAGTGCATAGGAGACCATGCCGACGATAATCGCGACGATGATATTTGGGTCGCGGAGCATCTCTTTGCGCGTCCGTACGATCATCTCCGTCGATGAGGTCGGCGCATTCTTGTTGCCCTTTGGCAGATCAAGAGCGAGGAATAGAAGCATGCCGATCAAGTTCAAAGCGATGACGGCCAGATAGCTCCCGAGGAACGGCACGACGAGAGCACTCATCATAACTTTGTTCAACTGGGGCCCGACAATGGCCGCAGCAAGGCCGCCCGCCATAACATAGGAAATTGCCTTGGGCTTGAATGCGTCCGAGGCAGTATCGGTCGCCGCAAAGCGATAGAAACCTTGGGCGGACATGTAGATACCTGTGAAGTAAGCCCCCACAAGGAACAGGTAGAAGTTGCCAAGGTAAAGACCCAGCGCACTGATCATTGCGCCGACCATCCCCGAGAAAGCACCCAGCATAAAACCAAAACGGCGTCCGTTTTGCTGCATAAGCGGAGAAAGCCACGGCGCAGTGGTCATGGACGAGAAAACAATGACCGAAATGGGAAGGGTCGCTAGGCAAGGGTTCGGCGCAAGCATGCTCCCTGCAAGTCCCCCGATCGCAAAGATCATCGGCATCTGTGCACCGATGATGGCTTGCGCCCCGACGAGAACGGCTACGTTGCGCTTGGCGCGGC
>JAYPUF010000158.1:0-5053 GCA_038133925.1 Marivivens sp.
GAGCAGGATGATCCGGCGTCTCGCATTCGTATTCATGATCGCTCTGTCTTCGCCGATGGTGGCGAGTGCACAGCAAACAGAAACGCTTGCAGATATTCGGGCGCAATTGTCTTCTCTCTATGTTGACGTCCAGAACCTCCGCTCCGAACTTTCGGCCAGCGGGGGGCTGACTGCGACGACAGGCGCGGGAAGCACGCTTGATCGCTTGAATGCGATTGAGGCAGAACTACAGCGCCTGACTGCCAAGTCCGAAGAGCTTGAATTCCGTATCAATCAGATTACCGAGGATGGAACACGCCGAATTACTGATCTGGAGTTCCGTTTGTGCGAACTGGAAGAAGGCTGTGATTTGTCCCTCGTCGGGACGGGCACGACCTTGGGCGGCGTAGATAGTGCCGCTTCTATCCCAGCACCTCAGGAGCAAACTGCCTCTACGCCCGAACTCGCAATTGGTGAAGAAGCTGATTTTGCAACGGCCGAGGCCGCTTTGTCCGAGGGTGATTTCTCCACTGCGGCTCAACTCTTTGCGACATTTGTCGAAAGCTACCCCGGCGGTGCACTGAACGCGCAGGCACATTACCTGAGGGGTGAAGCTCTCGAAAGCCTTGGAAATATGACAGATGCAGCGCGTGCTTACCTTGCGAGCTTCTCTGTCGACCAGTCTGGCGAGATTGCACCAGATGCGCTTTTCAAGCTTGGCTACTCGCTTGGGGCCATCGGGCAGGTTCAGGATGCTTGTATCACCCTTTCGGAAGTGGTCTCGCGCTTTCCCGATCTAGAGGCTGCGGCTGATGCCAAGGCTGCGATGCAGTCGCTTTCCTGCGGGTAAGGTGAAGAGTTCCTTTAATGCGCATTTTGTTCGTGTGCCGAATGCGCTCGGCCTCGCCGTTTCGGGTGGAAGCGATAGCCTTGGGCTTCTGTCAATCGCGCGTGAATGGGCCGCGGAGCACTCTGTACAGTTAGCCGTTGCGACCGTGGATCACGGCCTTAGGCCCGAAGCCAAGGAAGAAGCCGCTTACGTTGCTGATTTATGTCGGTCGTGGGGCATCCCTCATAGCGTTCTTACTTGGTCAGATCATCCCCAGAACGGTAACCTAATGGCCGAAGCGCGGAGCGCCCGATACCGGCTTATCGCGGATTGGGCAAAGGAGTGCGGTATTCAAGATGTCGCGCTTGGCCACACGTCAGACGACAACGCCGAGACCTTTGTGATGGGCCTTATGCGTGGAGCGGGGCTTGATGGTCTATCGGGCATGCGGGGCCAGTTTGAGGCCCATGGCATTCACTTTCACCGTCCCCTGCTTGGTGTGTCGCGTTCGAACCTCAGAACCTTGCTTCGCGAACGGGAAATCAGATGGGTTGATGATCCCACCAATGACGATGAACACTATGATCGGGTAAGGGTTCGCAAAGCGCTTGCGGGACTGAGCGGCCTTGGGCTCGAATTTGACAAAAGTATTTCTAATCTTCGCGCCACGCGAAGCGATCTTATGCTGGAGCTTTGGTCGAAAATTGAAAGCAGTTTGTCGGTCACTCCGATTGATGTGCAAATCGAAGAGAGGACGTTCCTCTCACTTACACCTGAATTCCGCCGCCGGTTTTTCAACGTCGTCTTGCGGTATGTCAGTGGAAGCGATTACCCCCCCCGAGCGGACAAGGTTCAAAGGCTTGTCTGTGGTGGTTATCAGGAGACAGCGACTTTGGCTGGAGCGCTCGTCTATCTCCGTAAAGGTGTCATCCATATCACTCGCGAATTGAACAAGGTGCAGAACCTTGAGGCCAAAGTTGGCGAAGTTTGGGACAGTCGTGCAATAGCCAATGGCCCGAATTCAACCGTGAGAATCCGCGCTTTGGGTGAAAATGGGCTGAGACAGATTGGCGCGATTTGGCGAGAAACTGAAAATCCGAGGCGTTCTTTGATCTCGTCTCCCGCTATTTGGGAGGGCGAAAAGGTGATTTTTGCCCCATATGCGGGCGTTTTTCATCCTGATTGGGAAATTAATTGCAAATGGGACGTCGCGAGTTTGCGCGCATTTGTATTAACGCATTGAACAACCTTTTCTGATCCCTATTTTAAGGACACGGTCGGCGCGACTCTTGCGCTACCGACGAATTTCAAAGGAGTTCCCCTTGGGTAACGCGCGCAATATCGTTTTCTGGGTCGTCCTGTTCCTGCTGATCGTCTCGCTGTTCAATATTTTCAGCGGCGGCAGCAGCAGCCTTCAGGCATCGAGCCGGAACTATTCCGAATTTGTTTCTGCTGTTGATAATGGCACGGTGACCGAAGTCACGATAGACGGCGAAAAGCTGCTCTATACTGCTGCTGACGGTCGTAGCTATGTCACCATCAAGCCTTCGGACGCGAAGATTACCGACGAGCTCATTGCAAAGAACATCCCTGTTCGTGCAGAGAGCCAAGAACAGTCGACGTTCCAAGCCTTCATCTTGAGCCTGCTGCCGTTTGTTCTTTTGATCGGTGTGTGGATTTACTTCATGAACCGCATGCAAGGTGGCGGTCGTGGTGGTGCGATGGGATTTGGAAAGTCCAAAGCCAAGTTGCTCACCGAAAAGCAGGGGCGCGTTACTTTTGACGACGTAGCAGGCATCGATGAAGCCAAGGAAGAGCTTGAAGAAATCGTAGAGTTCCTGCGCAATCCGCAGAAGTTCTCGCGTCTTGGCGGGAAGATCCCCAAAGGTGCACTTCTCGTGGGCCCTCCGGGAACTGGTAAGACGCTACTTGCGCGTGCGATTGCAGGCGAGGCAGGTGTTCCGTTTTTCACCATCTCTGGTTCTGACTTTGTTGAAATGTTTGTTGGTGTCGGTGCATCGCGCGTTCGCGACATGTTTGAACAGGCCAAGAAGAACGCGCCGTGCATTGTCTTCATCGACGAAATCGATGCGGTGGGCCGTGCGCGTGGTGCCGGTTATGGCGGTGGAAACGACGAACGCGAGCAGACCCTTAACCAGCTTCTGGTCGAGATGGACGGTTTCGAAGCGAATGAAGGTGTAATCATCGTTGCTGCGACGAACCGCCGTGACGTCCTTGACCCTGCGCTTCTGCGTCCCGGCCGTTTCGACCGACAGGTCACCGTTCCGAACCCCGATATCAAAGGTCGCGAAAAGATCCTTGCAGTGCACGCACGCAAGACCCCGCTTGGCCCTGATGTCGATCTTCGGATCATTGCGCGCGGAACTCCCGGTTTTTCGGGCGCCGACCTGATGAACCTTGTGAACGAGGCCGCGCTTATGGCTGCTCGAGTTGGTCGTCGTTTTGTCACGATGGTTGATTTTGAAAATGCCAAGGACAAAGTCATGATGGGCGCAGAGCGTCGTTCGATGGTCCTGACCGCTGATCAAAAAGAAAAGACCGCTTATCACGAAGCTGGCCACGCTGTGGTTGGTTTGGCTCTGCCCAAGTGTGATCCCGTTTATAAAGCGACGATCATTCCCCGCGGTGGTGCGCTTGGCATGGTGGTTTCTCTCCCTGAAATCGATCGCCTGAACTGGCACCGCTCTGAGTGCGAGCAGAAGCTGGCCATGACCATGGCTGGTAAGGCTGCTGAAGTTCTCAAGTACGGCGAAGACGAAGTCTCGAACGGCCCCGCTGGTGACATTCAGCAAGCGTCGCAGCTCGCTCGCGCGATGGTTCTGCGTTGGGGGATGTCGGACAAGATCGGCAACATCGATTACTCTGAAGCACACGAAGGGTACTCGGGTAACACTGCTGGCTTCTCGGTTTCGGCCAACACCAAAGAGATGATCGAGCAGGAAGTGAAGCGCTTCATTGACGAAGGTTATCAGAACGCGCTGCGCATCCTTAAGGAAAAGCACGACGAATGGGAGCGGCTTGCTCAGGGTCTTCTTGAGTTCGAAACCCTCACGGGTGAGGAGATTGAGCGTGTGATGAAGGGTGAGCCTCCACATTCGGGCGGCGATGGCGGCGAAGCAGCCGATGATACCTCTGCTTCGGTCACCGAACTTCCCAAGACGCGCAAGCCGCGCAAGCCCAAGGCAACTGATGTCTCGGGTGAGCCGGAGCCCTCGGCTTGAGCCAAAACCAAATGAACACGTGGAACCCCGAAACCTATGAAAGGTTTCGGGGTTTGCGTTTGCGGCCCGCTATCGACTTGCTTTCACAAGTTGGACCATTGCCGTCGGGCGCTGTGGTTGACCTTGGATGTGGGGCAGGTGCGGTTGCAGAGGCTCTTCGGGCTCGTTTTGATCGCCCGCTGGTTGGAGTCGATGCCTCTTCTGAAATGCTTTCTAAAGCATCAGGATATGATCGTTTGGAGAAGGCCGACATCAGCACATGGTCGCCTGCGGAATCCTGTGCTCTGATTTTTTCGAATGCTGCCCTACATTGGCTTCCCGATCATGACCAGCTGTTCCCGCGACTTGCAGGACTGACGAGTGGCATTCTAGCTGTTCAAATGCCAGCTCAGCATAACGCCCCATCCCACAAGGGTGCGCGTGATCTAGCGGAAAGGATGTTTCCGTCAAAGTTCGACTATTCTGGCTATACCTCCAATGTTTTAGAAGTGGTTCAATATATCGAGATGCTTGCGCCTTTTGGCAGTGTGAACGCATGGCAAACGACATACTTCCAACCACTCGCAGCGGCGAAAGATGCGCACCCCGTTCGACGGTTCACGGAGTCGACTATGCTGCTCCCGATTTTGGAGCGGTTGGACGAAGACGAGCAGAAGTCGTATCTTCGAGCCTATGATGATCAGTTGCTTGACGATTACCCGCTCCAAGCCGACGGCGGGGCTATGTCTCCTTTCTTGCGGCTCTTTTTTACGCTGACAAAGGACTAATTCTATGCCCGCCTTGAAGCCCACTGATGTCGTCGGCGAAGTCGTCTGGTTGGGCGCGATGCCAGACTACTCCACCACGACTATCAGCTCGCGCGCGCAATCCAGTCTGGAGCTGACGTTTTCTGGCGCCGTTGGGGACGCTCATTACGGCGAAACGCGAGCGTCCTGTGTGCGGGTTACTGCGCAATATGAAAAGGGCACAACGATCCGCAACACCCGCCAAATCTCGGTGGTGA
>JAYPUF010000159.1:0-5021 GCA_038133925.1 Marivivens sp.
CCACAATGCTCGGTTCGTTTGACATGAACCAAGCTGGTCTTGATCGTATCAGCGCTGGTGAGCAGGCTTTTGCGATTGACCAACAGCCTTACCTGCAGGGGTTCCTTGCGACCAGCCTCCTGGCATCGTCGATTGACTTCGGTACGAGCCTTCCAACGTTCCCGGTTCTTACTGGCCCCGGCATTGTTGATAGCTCGAACATCGCTGCGACCCTCGACGGCGTAGCAAAAGGCGCACGTTAATTCGCCTCTAAACTAAGCTGCGGTGCCTCGGACAGTGTTTCGAGGCACCGCAATTTTCCGCCATCGTTCATTAATCTAACGGAGCCAGTCTATGAACTCCTTATCGCTAGGTGGCCTTTTGCGCCGTCCTGAAGCGGGCGCCTTTCTCGGTTTGCTTGCTGTTCTTATTTTCTTTACCATCTTCGGTGGCGTTACCTTTCTCAAACCAGCTGGCATGTCGAGCTGGCTCAATGTAGCGGCAAGCCTTGGTGTCATCGCCATTCCCGTCGGTTTGTTGATGATCGCAGGTGAACTCGACATTTCCGTTGGTGCAATGGTGCCTTTCGGCGCGCTGACGACCGCTGTGATTTCTGGTCACTATGGCCTGCCTATCTGGATCGGAATTTCGGCGACCCTGCTTTTCGGTATGCTCGTCGGCCTCATCAACGGGTTGATGGTTGTTCGGACCGCAGTTCCTTCGCTGATCGTAACCCTTGGCAGCCTTTTTGCGGTGCAGGGCATCGTGCTCGGGATGACAGTTCTTATCACCAAATCGACTTCGGTTGCTATCAAAGTCACTGGAACTGCGAAGTGGTTGTTTGGGGACTTCATGTTTGGCAGCCAACTCCAGGCGATGGTCGGCTGGTGGCTTGCGGCTGTTGTTATCTACGTTTTCTTTGTTCACTTCTCGCGGTACGGAAACTGGATTTTCGCGATGGGCGGCGATCGTGCATCTGCGCGTAATGCCGGTATCCCCACGAGCAAATTGACCATTGCGCTTTTCATGATGTCCTCAACGTCGGCAGCATTTGTCGGAATGTGCCAAGCTATTCTTTACAACTCAGCGCAGGTTTCCGGCGGACAAAGCTTTATTTTCAACTCAATCATTTCGGTGGTCGTAGGTGGGGTTCTTCTCACAGGTGGTTTTGGCTCGGTTGTCGGAATTTTCTTCGGAACCATCACTTTTGCCATTGTGAACCAAGGCATCTACTACACCGACTTTGACCGCAACTGGTCGTCGCTCATCATCGGTGTTCTGCTGCTCGCAGCTGTTTTGATGAACAATACTTTCCGCAATATGGCGCTCTCTTCTAGCGTCGGTAAGAAGAAGGGCTCTTGAGATGTCCGTGAAGCCACCTGTCTTGGAAATGCGAAATGTCGATAAGAGCTTTGGGCCGATCGACGTTCTTCAAAACATCAATCTTAGGGTCAATCAAGGCGAAGTGCTGTGCCTTCTCGGTGATAATGGCGCGGGTAAGTCTACTTTGATTAAGACGCTTTCGGGGGTGCACCAACCCACTCGCGGCGAAATGCTAATGGATGGGCAAGCCGTGAGTTTTACGCGTCCCCGTGAAGCGCAAGACCTTGGGATTGCCACAGTGCACCAGTTCGGCGGTACTTACCCGCTTATGTCGATTGGGCGTAATTTCTTTGCTGGCAATGAGCCGACCAAAGGCTTTGGTCCATTTAAGGTTTTTGACCGAAAGTACGCAAACGAGGTTGCAATCCGCGAAGTGCGTAACTTTGGCATCACTCGTATCGACGATGGCGACCGACTGGTCGGCGGTCTTTCGGGTGGTGAGCGTCAGTCGCTCGCAATTGCACGCGCAGTTTTCTTCGGTGCGCGCGTTCTGATCCTTGACGAACCGACAGCGGCTCTTGGTGTGAAGCAAGCGGCGCACGTTCTTCGCATCGTCAATGAAGCCAAACGCCGTGGATTGGCCGTGATCTTTATCACCCACCAAGTCATGCACGCGATGGCCGTCGGTGATCATTTTGCTGTGCTGATCCGAGGCGCAATCGCAGCTGACTTCCGCAAGGGCGAAAAGACCCGCGAGGAAATCGCAGACCTCATGGCAGGTGGCGAGAACATGGCGGAGCTTGAAGCGTCCATCAACGCATAATTTGCCTCCCCGCTTTGGTGCGCTGGTTTCCCTAACCACGCATCAAAGCCTTTCTTTATCACGGGTCCCAATTCATGGATGATCTTCAGTTCGGTACGAGAGACAAACGAGGCCACTGGCGCTCGAACGACGCGCTTACAGGTGCGCCGCTTCTCGCTTTTCCCTGGAGCTTGAGCCGCGTCCTAAAGTGGCTTCCGTCTTATTTCTTACCTTGGAACGTTGGCTTCTTTGTGCTGGCTTCAATAAGCTGGCTCTTTTTGACACCCTCCAAGGACATTGTTTCGACGCTGTCATTGGACTGGATCGCACTCGTCTTCTTGCGCAATTCTGCGATCATTCTTGTGATCTTTGGGTTGCTCGAACTTCGGCTCTATGTGCAGCGCAAGCAGGGCAACCAATTCAAATACAATCCTGCGTTCCCGTCCGATAGCCGCTCAAACGTGTTCATGTTTGGACATCAGCAACTCGATAGCATCATCCGAACTTTTGGGACTGGGCTGCCGATTTGGACAGCCTACGAGGTCATTTATCTATGGGCTTGGGCAAACGGTGTCGGACCTTGGGCCGTATTCGGGGATAACCCTGTTTGGCTCATCCTTTTTGCAATCATGATCCCCGTGATCCATGATTTGCACTTCTATCTCATTCACCGGCTGATCCATGTGCCAATTCTCTACAAGTGGATCCATTCGGTGCACCATAACTC
This sequence comes from Marivivens sp., assembly GCA_038133925.1. Lineage (GTDB taxonomy): Bacteria > Pseudomonadota > Alphaproteobacteria > Rhodobacterales > Rhodobacteraceae > Marivivens. The sequence goes on from JAYPUF010000159.1 coordinate 2,832, forward strand.
GGTTAATCCGAGCCCGTGGTCTTCGCTTTCGATGCATCCGGTAGAGCACCTGTTGTATTGGTCTGATAGTCTTGTGCATCTTATCATCCCGTCGCACCCGCTTCTTGCTATTTTCCACCTTCAACTCAACGGGGTCGGGGCAGTTGTCGGTCATATCGGGTTTGATCGTATCCAAACTGGTCAAGGCAAGGCCGTGCAAACGCATGCGCAAGCGCACTACCTGCATCATAAATATTTCGAGGTGAACTATTCAGATGGTCTCCTTCCACTCGATCAGTGGTTCGGGACTTGGCATGATGGCACCCCCGAAGGCGATCGCATCATGAAAGAGCGGTATCGCAAAAAGAAAATGCGGCTCGCCGCAGAACAATCCTCCTCTTCAGGACAACCAAAATGACTATTAGAATTGCTGTAATCGGTGCAGGCCTCATGGGGGCTGATCACGCGAAAATCGTAGCAAACGAATTGCCCGGCGCGTCGCTTCAGGTGATTTGCGACATGGATCAATCGCGTGCTCGCGGCGTTGCCGATGCCTATGGAGCCGCTGATGTGGCGACCGATCCTGAGGCCGTTATCAATCGCGCCGACGTCGATGCGGTTATCGTCGCGAGCCCTGATTTCACCCACGCACCGCTCAGCAAAGCCTGCATCGCCGCAGGTAAGCGCGTTCTGTGCGAAAAGCCTCTTTCGCAGTCTGTGACCGAGTGCGTCGAGGTCATGGATGCCGAAATCGCAGCGGGCGAGAAGTTCGTCCAGCTTGGGTTCATGCGTCGCTACGACCAAGCCTATGTCGAAATGAAAGCAGCATTGGACAACGGCACCTTGGGTCGCGCGCTGATGATGCACAACTTCCACCGCAACGTGGAAACGCCTGCGTCTGATTTTACAGGTGCTATGGCAATCACCAACTCGGCACCGCACGAATTCGACGTAATTCGCTATGTTCTGAACACCGAATTTTCCAGCATCGCCGTGTGGCAGCCGAAACGGTCTGACGCTGTTGTGGCTCCTGTTGTGATGGTTCTCGAAACTGCTGATGGTCAGATCGTTAATATCGAAGTGAACAACAACGCGGCTTATGGCTATGACGTTCGTGCTGAGTTGATTGGCGAAAATGGCGCGATTGCCATGAACAACGTGGCCTACACGCGCACCGACCTCAAGCTGTCGAACTCGACCCGTTATGATGCCGATTGGCGCACGCGTTATGCCGAGGCTTATCGCCGTCAGAACAGCGCCTTTCTCGACTTTGTGCGCACAGGCGTGTTCCCCGAAATCGGATCAAACTGCTGGGATGGCTATTGCGCAGCAGTGGTTGCGAACACGGGCGCTCGTGCACTGGCCGAAGGTATCAAACTGCCCGTCACAATGATGGCAAAACCGGAGTTTTACGCATGAAACTAGGATTTGTATCCGACAGCCTCGGCGGCATGTCGTTCAAAGACATGATGGACCACGCGCAGCGCCTTGGCGTGTCTGGCGTCGAAGTGAATACCTGTGGCTGGTCCACAGCACCGCACTTTGATCTGAAAAACATGCTCGGCAACGCTGCTGCGCAAAAGGCGTTTCAGGCTGAGTTCGATAACCGTGGCCTTGAGATCATCGCGCTGAACGCCAACGGCAACCCGCTCCACCCGACCGATCCGGCGCAGGGCGAGGGGCTCAAAAACACCATCCGCGTCGCGGGTGAGATGGGCATCAAAACCGTTATCACCATGTCGGGCCTTCCCGCAGGGTCGGCAAATGACCTGATGCCGAACTGGGTTGTCTCGTCTTGGCCGCCAGAAACGCAAGAAATCTTGCGCTACCAGTGGGAAGAAAAGCTGATCCCGTTCTGGACCGAGATTGTCGCTCTTGCGAACGAGTGCGGCGTCGAGAAAATCGCGCTCGAACTGCACGGCAACCAGTGCGTCTACAACGTCCCATCGCTGTTCAAATTGCGCGAGGCCGTTGGCCCTGTGATCGGTGCAAACCTCGACCCGAGCCACCTGATGTGGATGGGCGCTGATCCGCTCGTTGCGGCTGAAGTGCTAGGTGAAGCGGTCTACCACGTTCATGCCAAAGACACTTTCCTCAACGCGCCGAAACAGGCCACCACCAGCCTGCTGGAAAACGGCAGTCTGATGGATATCCCATCGCGCAGCTGGTCCTACATCACGCTGGGCTTCGGCCATGGCGAAGAATGGTGGC
>JAYPUF010000160.1:0-5010 GCA_038133925.1 Marivivens sp.
GATCGGTCGTAATGGGCCTGAAGAAGTGCGCGGGCGTCGTCACGCACATCAATAGAAACACCGAATGCCGCCGCAATGCAGTCAGCCGTAATGTCGTCGTGGGTCGGTCCAATCCCGCCTGATGTAAACACATAGTCCACGCAAGCTTTAAGCTCATTAACCGCAGCGATTATCCTTGCGCTGTCATCGCTCACGACGCGAGCTTCGACGAGATTGATACCTGCCTCGGTCAACTTACCTGCAAGAAAGTGTGTATTACTGTCACGAGTGCGACCCGATAGGATCTCGTCTCCGATCACGATCATCGCAGCGGTTGGGTTCGGCATTCTCTTCTCCATTTGCTCTTTCTTGGGTATAGGTCTGGCCCATGCAGTTTTCCACACCTCTTGTGCCAGCCCGCCTTATTCGTCGTTACAAACGCTTCCTTGCTGACGTGCGCCTCGAAGATGGTCGAGAGGTCACTGCCCACTGTGCAAATCCTGGATCGATGATGGGGCTTGCAGAGGAGGGCATGAGGATTTGGCTAGAGCCAAATGAGGACCCAAAGAAAAAGCTAAAATATGGCTGGCGTTTGGTGGACCACGAGAATGGCCATTTTACGGGCGTCGATACTGCTGTGCCAAACCGCGCATTGAAAGCATCGCTGATTGCAGGCGAGATTGATGAATTGGGTGGCTACGAATTGGTGCGACCCGAGGTCAAATATGGACAAAATAGCCGTATCGACTTTCTGTTAAGCGGGGTTGGGCGCAAAGATTGCTATGTCGAGGTCAAAAGCGTGACTCTTGCGCGTAAGGCTGGTCTTGCAGAATTCCCAGACAGTGTGACCGCGAGAGGTGCCAAACACCTTACAGAGCTCGCTGAAATGGTGCGCCAAGGTCATCGTGCGGTGATGTTCTTCTTTGTTCAGCGCACCGACTGCACACGCTTTACTCTGGCGGCTGATATCGACCCAACTTATGCCGCAGCCTTTAACCAAGCCTGTGCTGCGGGAGTTGAGGTCTTTTGCTATGATACGAATATTACTCCAGAAGGTGTCACTTTGCGAAAGCCGCTCAGCTTCGAGGTCTAGAACCTTTGGTCAAGATCACCTATGTGGGGCTTGAAGCAAAAAGGACGATGACAGTGACGAAACACAATGGCCGCCTGACCAAAGATGGGATTCGCATTCATGAGGATGCGGATTTTCAGGGGATGCATGCTGCTGGTAAAGTTGCGGCTCAAATCCTTGATGACATCGCGCCTCATGTTTTCCCGGGCCAGAGCACTGCTGAAATCGACCGTATCATCACCGAAATGGTTGAAGCGTCTGGAACGACCTCTGCGACGATTGGCTACCGTGGATATGAGCACGCCTCCTGCATCAGCGTGAACCACGTTGTTTGCCACGGAATTCCCGGTCCAAAGACGCTCAAGGACGGTGACATCCTTAATATCGATGTGACAGTGATCCTTGATGGCTGGTTTGGCGATACGAGCCGTATGTATGTGGCGGGAAATCTGAGCCGTAAATCCGAACGATTGATCCAAGTGACCCACGATGCGCTCATGCTTGGTATTGAGGCGGCAAAACCAGGGAATACCTTTGGCGATATCGGTCATGCTATCCAAACTTACGTAGAAGCAAACCGCATGAGTGTTGTGCGCGACTTTTGCGGACACGGGCTTGGAACGGTATTTCATGCTCCGCCGAACGTGCTTCACTATGGCCGCGCCGGTACAGGTCCTGTGTTGGAAGAAGGCATGTTCTTTACAATTGAGCCTATGGTGAACCTTGGCCGTCCCGAGACCAAAGTGCTTGCTGATGATTGGACTGCTGTGACCCGCGATAAATCTTTATCGGCACAGTTCGAGCATTCGATCGGCATTCGAGCCGACGGCGCCGAGATTTTCACGCTCTCGCCTTCAGACAAGTTCCATCCGACTTATGGATGATCAGAGCGCCGCGAGGCGCTCTTTTAGTTCCTGCATCGAATAGACGATGTCCGCGCCTTCATCGGTGAGCTTGTCTTTGTTGCCATGCTCAGCATAGCCAAAGAAACGCATACCCGCGGCTCGCGCTGCACCGACGCCAGCAGGGCTGTCATCAATCATCACCGCGCGCTCAATCGGAACATCTGCACTTTCAGCAGCAAGCTGAAGGAGCTTGGGTTCGGGTTTGGCCGTGTTATGGTCATGCGCTGAAAAAATGCGTCCATCTAACCGGTCGAATAGACCCGACGCCCCGAGCGAGGCTCGCATCTTGTCCATTGGACCATTCGAGGCGACTGCGATTTTGACGCCTTTTGCTTCCAGCTCATCGATCAGCGCGATGAAGCCTTCGCTCACCTCCACGCCTTTTTTAAGGCGATCAAAAATCTCGGCATAGATTTCGGTGACCCAGTTCTCGGGAAGTTTTGCCCCAGCCTCAATCGCACGATCTCGCAGAATATACATCGTCCCGCCAACAAACCGCCTGTGGCATTCTTCAGGAGTGATGGGGAGGCCATGTTTGGTAAGGCTATCCGCAACGATTTCGTTCAGAAGCCCTTCACTGTCTACAATGACACCGTCACAATCAAAGATAACAAGGTCGACGGTTTTCATCCGGTAAACTCCATAAACGAAATATGAGTGTCGCCATACCGTCGATGCTCCAAGAGTGCAAAGCCTTGGGGGGCATTCTGGGGTGCGTTTTCCTCCCAAACAATTAAGGCGTTCTTCGTAATCCAGCCGCCTTCTACAGCGGCGTTCAGTGCTTTTGCTCCAAGCTCGCGCCCGTAGGGAGGGTCCAGAAAGATCAATGAATGCGGTTCACCGACCCCCAACTTAGTGGCGTCTCTTGTGATGAGAATGCAGTCATCCTGACGACGGAGCTTTGCAATATTCTCTCGGATGAGCTTGGTCGACACACGGCCGTCATCGACAAAAGTGACGGAAGATGCGCCGCGCGATAGAGCCTCAAGACCTAGCGCGCCTGTTCCGGCAAAAAGATCCAGCACTCTGGCGTCATCGATGGGATCACCAAAACGACCACCGTTTAGGACATTAAACAGGCTCTCACGAGTGCGGTCAGTCGTCGGTCGCAAGTGAGCGCCCATATCGCCCTTGCCTACAGCGGCAAGAGCTGTCCCTCGATGAGTGCCCCCGATGATCCGCACTAGCGCAGCAGCGCCTTCAGGTTGGTTTCCGGATCGCACAGAACCTCAGGCGATGGCGATTTTCCAGCCTCGATCAGACGTTTGCCGACCATGTAGTCTTTGCCGCTGTTCATGGCGTCAACAGCGATAAGTTCATCGCCTTTGAAATACCAATGAACACGCACGAGCGGGTCTTCAGATGTTTTCACATAGACATTGTCATAGCCGATGTTCAGACCTGCGATTTGAAGCTTTACGTCATATTGATCAGACCAGAACCATGGTGCTGGGGTGTATTCTACACCCTTGCCCATCATGTTCTGAGCAACCACTTCTGCTTGATCAATCGCGTTTCCGACACTTTCAATGCGCAGCTTTTGGCCCTTGAATGTTAGGTTGGCGCAGTCGCCGGCCGCATAGATATGCGGGTCCGAGGTGCGGCCGTGAAGGTCCGTGTCGATACCGTTGTTGCAAACAACTCCCGCGGCTTCGGCAAGGATCGTCGCGGGGATGATCCCGACGCCGACGATTGCGAAGTCAACGTCCAACGCCGTCCCATCTGTCAACTTTGCGCCTGAAATACGTTCGTCACCGATGAGATGATCAAGTCCGACACCCTCAACGATCTTAACGCCGTGCGACGTATGCAGGTCGCGGAAATAGGTCGAGGTCTGCTCACAAGCAACGCGTTGAAGGATGCGAGGCGCCATTTCAACGAGCGTGACGTCGAGCCCCTTTTTTGCGGCAACTGCTGCTGCTTCAAGGCCGATATACCCGCCGCCTATGACCAGCAATTTACGTCCCTCGACGAACTCAGGCGCCATCGTGTCAACATCAAGTAGATCACGAACGGTGTAAACGCCTTCCAACTCGCCGCCGATCTTTGCCGGAAGAGTGCGCGGATGAGAACCCGTGCAAAGTGCCAGCTCGTCATAAGCGATAACATCCTCGCCCGAGAGGGTGAGTGTTTTTCCCAACGGATTGATTGCAACGACCCGTGTGCCCAAGCGAAGATCAATGTCGTTCTCTTTGTACCACTCGTCCGAACGCAAAAGCAGACGATCAAGTCCAATTTCACCAAGTAGGTAAGCTTTGGAAAGAGGAGGGCGTTGATAAGGTGCGACGTCTTCTGCACCGATCAGACTGATCTTGCCGTCAAAGCCTTCGGATCGCAGTTTTGCAACAACCTGAGCGCCCGCTTGTCCTGCACCGATCACAACGAAATGTTTCATCGGTTTTTTTCCCTCTTTTTGATAGCTTTGGTTCGGGCGGACCCTATATCTAGGACTATGCTGCATGCAATTCCGAAAGAGGAAAATAAGATGACCATTTCAACAGGTGAAAAGCTCCCCGAGGCAACTTTGTATCGGATTGGAGACAATGGGCCTGAAGCGGTAGCGCTTGGCGATCTGCTAAACGGCCGCAAAGTTGTGCTGTTCGGACTTCCGGGTGCTTACACTGGCACCTGCACCTCGGCCCACGTTCCGAGCTTTATCCGCACCAAATCCGATTTCGACGGTAAAGGTGTAGACGAGATTATTTGTGTTTCTGTGAACGACCCCTTCGTGATGAAGGCGTGGTCGGATTCGACCGGCGCTGGCGCCGCGGGCCTTACGTTCCTTTCTGATCCGGCCTCGGAGTTCACCAAAGCGATTGGCATGAACTTCACCGCACCTCCGGTTGGGTTTTACGACCGTTCCAAGCGTTTTTCTCTTTATGCCGAAGACGGTGTGATCAAGGTGCTTAACGCAGAAGATTCTCCGGGTACCTGCGAGATATCTGCGGGTGAGACACTTCTAGGCCAGATCTAAAATGAAAGGGCGCCAAAGAGGCGCCCTTTTTCTTAATTCGATTGAATCAGTGTCTGTGTGGGGAAGGGAATATCAATTCC
>JAYPUF010000161.1:0-4998 GCA_038133925.1 Marivivens sp.
AATCGGCAGCCCAGTCCCAAAAGTTCGGATGATGCTATCGAGTTGCTGATGTCCATACATGAACACGCTTGAACGGCTATCGGACGGGAATGCAGGATTGTATTTGAAACGGTTGCCCTGCTTGCGCTGCACATAAAGTCGAAGTTCAAGCAAACCAAAAATCACGAGGATGATCGCGGAGTTACGCACCAAAACGAGTGCGATCCAGTTCAATGACAGAGTTGTCAGAGCTTCCTTTGAGGGTGTCAGCCAAATCCAGCTGGCCGCGGCAAGGACAAAGAAACAAACGTTCCAAGGTAAAAAATAAGACGGAAGCCACTTGAGCACGCGCTTCAGGCTCCAAGGAAAAGCGAGAAGCGGCGCCCCCGTTAGGGCGTCGTTCGGCCGCCAGTGGCCTCGCTTATCTCTCGTGCCGAATTGAAGATCATCCATCAATTGAGAACCGTCATAAAAGAAGGGCTTTGATGCGAGGTTAGGGAAACCCTCGCACCAAAGCAGGAAGGGAGAACTTACGCCTTAATTGACGCTTCAAGCTCCGCCATGTTTTCACCGCCAGCCATGAGGTCAGCGATTTCTTCGCGTGACTTTTCACCTTTGCGGAAGTCAGCAGCGATTGCGCCACGGATCAAAACCGCAAAGTGATCGCCAACCGCCATCGCGTGCATGACTTGGTGGGTGATAAAGATAACTGCCAATCCACGACGTTTCGCTTCGTTCACAATGCGCAGGACGTGCGCCGCTTGTTTCACACCAAGAGCTGCAGTCGGTTCGTCGAGAATGAGAACACGTGCACCAAAGTGAACGGCACGGGCGATTGCCAACGATTGGCGCTCACCACCCGACAGACCGCCAACGAGACGGTCGCCGTCGTCGATACGAGTGATACCGAAGTCCTGAACCGCTTTAACCGCGATTTCATTCGCAGTTTTGCGGTCAAAGACTTTGAACGGGCCCCAACCCTTTGTCGGCTCTACGCCCGCAAAGAAGCTACGGCCGATCGACATAAGAGGGAATGTGCCGCCAAACTGGTGCACGGTTGCGATACCCATCTCTTGGGCCTGCTTAGGGCGATCAAACTTCACTGATTGACCATCCAGAAGAATCTCACCGCGCGTTGGCTGGTGAACACCTGCAAGGGTCTTAATGAGTGTCGATTTACCTGCGCCGTTATCGCCCAAAAGGCAGAGCACTTCACCTTCGCGGACTTTGAGGTTGATGTTGTGGAGAACGTCAATCGGCCCGAAGGACTTATCGACATTGCGAAGTTCGATGACAGGTTTTTTGTCGGACATTTCTAGGTCTCCACTTATTTTTTCTTTGACGTCGACGCGCGCGTCGCCCAGTTGCGGAAGCTATCGTTCATCAAAACGGCCACGAGAAGCAGCACACCGATGAAGAGCATGTTTAGGTCTTTATCGAAGGTGGTGAAGTTGATCCCTTGGAACACTATACCAAAAGTGAGTGTGCCGAAAACTGTACCGGTTACCGTACCGAAGCCACCGGTCAGCAGAACGCCACCCACAACAACACAGATGATTGAGTTGAAGATCATACCAAACTGGGTTGTGGTCGACGCGGTGTTCGCAAGGACGCCTTCGGTCATGCCAACAAGGGCAGCAGCCATTGCCGAAAGCATGAAAAGAGCGATCTTAAGACGGTTTGTAGGAATACCGGCATTTCGGGCGCTTTCCTGATCGCCGCCCATAGCGAAGATCCAGTTACCCCACGGAGAGATGTGCAGAACATAGAAGCAGACAGCCGCGAAAATCAGCCAAATAAAGAACGAGCTCTGAAGGCTGCGGAAGATGACGAATTCGCTGTCGCCTTCTCCGAGGATCAAGTTGTGATAGTCGCCAAGCACGAATTCGGAAACAACGCCTACATCCTGAAGGCTGTGTTGCGTGGTACCTGCAAGCTGCTTTGACACATAAGCATTCAGACCAGCGATCACAAAGAGTGTGGCTAGCGTCACGATCAACGAAGGCACCTTTGTGCGCGTGACGATCATACCGTTTATGAAGCCGATGAACCCTGCGACTGCGAAGCTCAGCAGAACTGCGAGCCATATGTTTAAACCATAGAGTTCGACACCCATCGCTAGGACGATGCCACCTGCTGGGATGAGCGCCCCGATAGAGATATCGAGTTCGCCCGCAATCATCAAAAAGCCAATCGGAATAGCGACGATACCGACTTTCGACGCAAAGTTGAGCCAAGTTGAAGAACCAAGCGGTGTAAGGAAGTTCTTATCCCAACCGAAATAACTAAAGAAAATAAAGATCAGGACGAAGCCTGCAGCGGCACCGGCTTCGGGACGGCGAAGGAGCCCGAGCAGTGAAAAGCCGTTGTCGTTTTGGTTTGAGCTGTTGTCTGCCATGCTGGTCTTTTCCAAGCTAAGCTTTATCAGTGTTCGCGACACGAAAGACGTCGCACGGAAGGTCCCCGGTTGGCTTTCCAACCGGGGGTTTGGTCGAGTTATTAGCGTGCGCCGAGGGCAGCGCCGGCCTTAACTGCGTCAACGTTTGCAGCGTCGATGATCGCAGGACCGGTGAGAACCGGATCGGTCGAGATCTCGGTGCCGAACTTCAAGTTAGCGAACAGCATCGAAGTTGCGAGGAAGCCCTGAAGGTAGGGCTGCTGGTCGATCGCCATGGTCTGAGTACCAGCCGAGATGCGCTCGAGCGAAGCGGGCGAGAAGTCAAAGGCCGAAACCATCACGTTTGCACCGGTCTGCTCAACAGCGTTTGCACCAGCAGCTGCACCGAAGTCAGCACAGGAAACCATTGCGTCGATCGAGCTATCGCCGATGAATTCTGCCTTGAGAGCCTCGGCAGTACCGGTGACGTCGCCGTCAAGGTTGGGCGGGGTGTTCAGAACGGTGACCGAAGCACCAGCAGCAGCAGCGCCGTCAGTTACGCCGCGGCAACGCTCTTCGAGGTTGATCGCACCAGGAACCTGGATGTGGCAAAGGATGTGCTTTGCACCTTTTTCAGCAAGGTACTTACCACCGCCGAAGCCAGCAGCGTATTCGTCCGAACCGAAGTAGTTGAGCGCACCGATGTCAGCTTTAACAGGGAGACCCGAGTTGTACTGCATGATCTTGATGCCCTGAGCAGCAGCTGCCTGAAGCGCCGGGATCTGTGCATCCGGAACCCAAACGGGGATTGCGATACCGTCAACGCCCTGTGCAACAGCTTGGTTGATCAGGGTTACGAGGTCAGGACCGAAGTTTTCGTAGTTCTGGGTGCGGAGATACTGAACAGTACCGCCGTTGGCTTCGACCATGTGAGTTGCGTCATCAACGCCCTTCTTGATCTTGTCCATGAATGCGTCTTCTACCGAACCTGCAATCACAGCGATGTCCTGTGCGAATGCACCGGTCGAGATCACTGCAGCTGCAAGAGCCGTCATGATAGTGGTCTTAAAGGTCATGTCGATATCCTCCTCTGATTACCGCCGGGTGGCGGCTCGACAATGGCTCGGCTTGCGCCGATTGATTACGCCTCGCGGCGAACTGGGACCGCGCTCGTTTCCTTTTTCTTTGCTGGGGAAAGAGCGAGTTTACGGAAAGTCTCATTCATGGCGACGGCCAGAAGCAGCGTCACACCGATGATCAGGTTCGACCAGTTGCGGTCGATCTGGGTAAAGTAGATGCCTTGGCTCACGATGGAGAAGGTCAGAACGCCGAGGAAAATCCCGAAGATTGAACCGAAACCACCGGTAAGTAACGTGCCACCCACTACAACGCTCACGATTGCGTTGAAGATATAGCCCATACCGCCCGATACCTGAGCCGAGTTGAACTGGATCGCGCCGCACATCCCGACAAAGGTCGCGCTCATGCCTGAAATCATGAACAGAGCGATTGTGAGCTTGGTGGTCGGGATACCAGCGTTACGAGCCGAGACGATGTCTCCGCCCATCGCGAAAACCCAGTTACCAACGGATTTCTTCTGGATCACAAACGCAAAGATCACCGTAAAGAGCAGCCACCAGAAGATGATCGTCTGATGGCTTCCGCCGATAAGACCGCCGAACATCGTCTTCGCCCAATCAGGCGAGACAAGTGAAACGCTCGCATTACCCGTCAGAAGCTTTGCACCTGCAAGTACGACACCCTGCATCACAACAAGTGTGGCAAGCGTAATGATGAGGGAAGGCACCGTGGTGCGAACAGTCAGAACGCCGTTTACGAAACCAACGACAGCACCAATTGCAAGCGCTGCAAACATGCCAACCCAGACCGGAAGACCATAGTAACCCGAGACGATAGCAATGGTCATGGACCCCGCGGGGATCATCGCACCGATAGAAATGTCGATGTAGCCACCGATCATCAAAATACCGACAGGAATGGCCACGATACCAAGGTTAGCTGCGAAATTGACCCAGCTGGCTGCACCGAAGAGCGTGGCTAGGTTCACACCGCCGATGAGGACGTAGAATGCGATGATGCCGATCAAGCTGATTGCAGAGGCTGCTTCAGGACGACGAAGAAAGGGACCGAATACGGACATTTCAGTGATCCTCAGCTTTTCTTGGTGGAGTATTTGATTGCGAGGGCACGGAAGCCGTCGTTCGAAAGAACCGCTGCCAAGAGAAGGACACCGATAAAGATCGAACCCACGTTCGGATCGAGACCAGAGAAGAAGATGCCTTGGTTCACGATCGAGAAGGTCGCGGTGCCAATCACGATCCCGATCACTGAACCCGCGCCACCTGTCAGCAGAACGCCACCAATGACAACACACATGATCGAATTAAAGATGAACAGCTGACCACTTGCGACTTGGGCGCTCGTGTAGGTCAACAGTTGCAGAATACCGACGAATGCTGCTGCAAAGCCCGAGAGCATATACAGCCCGATAGTTAGGTTTGCGGTCGGGATACCTGCGTTGCGCGCACTATCACGATCACCTCCCAAAGCGAAAATCCAGTTCCCGATGTGGCTGATGTGAAGAACGTAAAAGATGATCGCTACGAAGCCTGCCCACCAGA
>JAYPUF010000162.1:0-4975 GCA_038133925.1 Marivivens sp.
CTTCGATCGGTTTGGCCATGAAACAGGCGGTGACGCCGTGGGCGCGGGCTTGGGCGCGGACGATCCGCTTGAGGCGCATGAGGTCGTCTGCGGCTTGCATTACATCGGTGCGATAGTCGAGGGTCAGTTCATACTGGCCCGGCGCATATTCCGAGATCATAGTTTCGGCGCGGATGCCCGCAAGTTCTGCGCCTTTGTAGATGTCGTTGAAAAGCGGGAGCATGCCGTGGAGGTGATCCACGGAATAGACCTCGGTTTTGGACGAGGGGCGACCGTCGAGCACATCGCGGGCAGGGCGGGCCTTGCCGTATTCGTCGCGGTCTTTGTCGAGGAGGAAGAACTCGAGCTCGAAGGCGCCAGCAGGGTGATAGCCCATCGCGGCCAGTGCGTTAACCTGACGCTGGAGCGCGTGGCGCGGGTCCGATGTCATCGGGTTTCCGTCCAGATCGTAAAGCGACATGAACACTTCGGCGCGGGGCGGGGTGGTATTGTGGAGCTGGACAAGCGTCCCTGGGATCGGCCATGCGCGCAGGTCGCCGTCGCCTTGATCCCAGATGAGACCCGTTTCGTGCACATCCTCGCCGCAAATGTCGAGCCCAAGGATCGAAATCGGCATATGGCGACCCGACGTGTAAAGCGCCATCAGCTCGTGGCGGCGAATGATCTTGCCGCGTCCGATGCCGTTAGCGTCATGGAGCACGATGTCCACCGCTTCGATTTCGGGATGTGCAGCAAGGAAGGCTTCGGCCTCGGACGGGGTCGCACCAGAAGGACAAGTGGTCATTGGGTCAGGTCTTTCGTAACGTCGGTAAAGGCCGCGATAAGGCGGTCGATCTGGGCATCCGTCGTAACGGGCGCCACCAGCATCATGTTGTGGAAGGGCGCGATGAGAACGCCTTTGTTGAGGAGCGCTGCGTGAATGGCAGCCTCTAGCTCGGGGGCGTGGGCTTTGGCTGCTTCTGAGCCGTTGCGGAGCGGTTTGGGCGCGCAAATGAATTCGACGCGCGCCCCAACGCGAACAGCATGCCATGGGAGGCTCGCAGCTGTGATGGCTTGCGAGAGTCCAGTAACAAGTCGCGCCGCGCCGCGTTCCATATGATCATAGTTTGCGGCGGTCATGACGTCTGTGAGTGTGGCGTGCAGACAGGCAAATTGCATGGGGTTTGCGGAAAGGGTGGTGCCCATTCCCGAATGCCCCGCGTTACGGGTTTTTTCGGTCTCTGAAAAAGCATGGGCGACATGGGGAGCAAGGCCCCAGACAGCGGTGGGCATTCCACCCGCAACACATTTGCCGACCACAAAGATGTCGGGATCAAGGCCATGCACACGGGTGTAGCCGCCCAGACCTGAGGAAATCGTATGGGTTTCGTCGATGATCAGAAGCGCGCCATAACGGGTGGCAAGCTCTCGTAGGCCTGCATGGAAGCCCGCATCGGGAAGGACCATACAGGAATTGGTCATCACGGGTTCGGTCAGAATGGCGGCAACGTCGCCTTGTGCGAGAGCCTCTTCGACCATTGCGAGGTCGTTGAACTCGCAGGAAACGGCGGTTTGCGAGAGGTCGTTGACCTGACCCACGAGGCCCGGGCGGTTGGTGGTTTTCCCGTCTTTGCGGACCACCATCGCGTCGTCGATCGTGCCGTGATAGCAACCGTTGAACACAAGCACCTTAGGTTTGCCTGTAACGGCACGGGCGACGCGAAGGGCAAAGCGATTGGCATCGGTGGCGGTCGTTGCGATCTGCCAGCGCATATCGCCGAAGGTGCGGGACAAGAGGTCCCCCACCTCGAGAGCGACGAGGGTGGGAAGCATATAGGTCAGGCCGTTGGTTGCCTGTTCCATGATTGCACGGGCGACGGGTTCGGGCGAATGGCCGAACATCGAGCCTGTATCCCCCAGACAGAAATCGTCGAGCGTGATGCCGTCGATGTCGGTGAGGTTTGCGCCTTGGGCCTTGGCGACAAGCATGGGAAAGGGCTGTGGCCAGTCCTTCATCCAGTGCATGGGAACGCCGTCAAGGAAATGCGTCCCATGCTCCAAGGCCGCGCGTGTTTTCGGGCGGGCCTTGGTATAGATTTCGGCTTCGCGTTCTCTTAGGGCGGCGATCCGAGCAGGGCTTACCCCTGTCATGCAGAGGCCTCGGCGGTTTTTTCGTCACGCAAGCGCTGGGCGACTTGGCGTTTGTTGATCAGCGAGAAGCTGATCACGCCGATGGTCACGATGCCGATCATAATCGTCGAGAGGGCATTTATCTCGGGCGAGACGCCAAGGCGCACAGCTGAGAAGATTTTGATCGGGAGGGTGGTTGCGCCGGGACCCGTGGTGAAGCTCGCGATGACGAGGTCATCGAGCGACAACGTAAAGGCAAGGAGCCAGCCTGAGACAACCGCAGGGGCGATATTCGGCAGGGTCACCGATTTGAACGCGTCAAAGGGCGTCGCACCGAGATCAAGCGCGGCCTCTTCTAGGGATTTGTCAAAGGAAACAAGGCGCGAGGATACCACGACCGAGACATAGCACATGGTGAACGTCGTATGCGCAAGGATCACCGTGATCATGCCTGCGGATGAGAACATGACTTTGAACAGCAGAAGAAGAGACAAGCCAAGGATCACATCTGGCATCACGAGCGGCGCAACGACCATGCCAGAAAAAAGCGTGCGCCCGTAAAAGCGCCCACCGCGGATCATCACATAGGCGGCAAGTGTGCCGAGGATCGTGGCGAGTGTGGCTGTGGCCAAGGCTACTCGGATTGTGACCCAAGCGGCGTCAAGGAAATCCTCGTTCGTGAGAAGCTCTCCATACCATTTGGTCGAGAAGCCCGCCCAGACCGTCACAAGGCGACCGCCGTTGAAGGAGTAGATCACAAGGATGATCATAGGAATGTAAAGGAACGCAAACCCGAGAGTTAGCGATGTAAGGTTAAACCAGCTAAAGCGTCTCATTGGTCGGCCTCCATTTGCTTTTGCTGGTTACGCTGGAACAGGATGATTGGGATCACGAGGATCAGCAGTAGGACAACCGCCACCGCCGAGGCCACGGGCCAGTCGCGGTTCGAGAAGAACTCTTCATACAGCACTTTGCCGATCATCAGGGTATCCGAACCACCAAGGAGCGAAGGGATCACAAATTCGCCGAGCGCGGGGATGAAAACGAGGAAACAGCCAGCGACAACGCCCGGACGAGACAGGGGGAGCGTCACAGACCAAAAGGCAGACGCGCGGGTGCAGCCGAGGTCTTCTGCTGCTTCTAGAAGGCTGTCGTCGAGCTTTTCCAGTGTCGCATAGATCGGCAGGATCATGAACGGCAGATAGGTATAAACGATGCCGATATAGACGGCGGTATTTGTGTTTAGGATGGTCAATGGCTCGTCGATGATCCCAAGCCACAGGAGGCTTGCATTGAGGAAGCCTTCTTTGCCCAAGATACCCATCCACGAATAGACACGGATCAGGAACGATGTCCAAAACGGCAAGATTACCAGCATCATCAGCGTCGCGCGCCATTCCTCGGGGGCACGGGCCATGCCATAGGCCATGGGATATGCCACAAGAAGGGTGAGCGCTGTCGAGATGAACGCGATCTGGAGCGAGGACCAATAGGCTTTGACATAGAGCGGGTCAGTGGTCAGGAACGTGAAGTTCTCTATGTCCAGTTCAGCCAAAAAGTCCTTTATCCCTTGCCAGCCGTCGGCGAGATCAAGGGTCGGTGTATAGGGCGGGATCGCAAGCGCGATGTCCGAGAGCGAGATTTTAATCACGATCACGAATGGCACGAGGAAAAACACCAAGAGCCATGCGTAGGGTATTCCGATCAACAAGAGGCGGCGTAGGTTCATCATGCCGCCCTCACTCGGTCAGGATGACGCCAGCCGTATCTGTCCACGACAGCCAGACCTCGTCTTCCCAAGTGAAATCGCGCCGTGCGAGACGGCGGGAGTTGGTCATCTGCGCTGACATCATCTGACCCGATGGCAGGCGCACGTGATAGGTCGAGACGTTGCCGAGATAGGCGATGTCGATGATCTTGCCTTGCGCGTGATTGGCGCGGTCGGCCATCGGTTCGGTCGAGACGGCGATCTTTTCGGGGCGGATGGCGAAGGAAATCGTCTGGCCCTCGGTCACGACGGCATCGGTGGTTGCTTTAATCGGCTCCGCGCCTTCCGCGTAATACAGCTCGAGCGTCCCGTTTGCGACCTTGGCCGCTTTGCCTTCGATGATATTCACGTCCCCAATAAAGTCAGCGACATAAACCGACGCGGGGTTTTCGTAGATGCCTGCGGGCGTGTCCACTTGGATCATCTTGCCGTGATCCATGACGGCAACGCGAGAGGCGACGGTCATGGCTTCTTCTTGGTCGTGGGTCACGATCACAAAAGTGGTGCCGGTCTTTTCCTGAATGTCCATCAGCTCGAACTGGGTCTCATTGCGGAGCTTTTTATCAAGAGCACCGAGTGGTTCGTCGAGGAGTAGCAGTTTGGGCGCTTTGGCGAGCGAACGGGCAAGCGCCACACGTTGACGCTGGCCGCCCGAAATCTGGTGGGGCTTACGCTTGGCGAATTTCTCAAGACGGGTCAGGCGGAGCATCTCGGCCACGCGGTCCCCGATTTGCTCCTTTGGCATATCCGAGCGCTTCAGGCCAAAGGCGATGTTGTCCCAGACCGAAAGATGCGGAAAGAGCGCGTAGCTTTGGAACATCATGTTCACGGGGCGCTTGTTCGGGGGAACGGGAACGATATCCTTGCCGCCCAGAAGGATCTGGCCCTCGCTCGGGTTCTCAAACCCTGCAAGCATCCGCATGAGCGTGGTCTTGCCGCAGCCCGAGGGGCCGAGGAGGGCGAAGAACTCGCGCTCGTAAATGTCGATGGTGAGATTGTCGATTGCGACAAAATCCCCGAAACGCTTGGTCACATTTTTGAACTGGATCAGCGGTTGGGCGTTCGGGTCGTTCCAAGGTGCAAAAGCGGTCGTTGCAT
>JAYPUF010000163.1:0-4833 GCA_038133925.1 Marivivens sp.
TAATAGAAATACATTAACCCACTCGCATTCGCCGGGAACCTCGAGCTCCTGCACGCGAAAATCAGCAGCGGGTCCAGCCAAATCTACGTGCACTCTCTCTTACGACTTCTTTTCATTTGGCTTCGATTTTCGGAACAAGATCGTCAGAAGAAAAAGCACTGTTTTGACGTCGAGCAGTTTTAGGGCTGCTCTTGCGTCTTCCGGTGAAAGGCGTGCGGCCATTGGCATTGCGTCAAATATCTTGCCGCGTATGACCAAATCGTTGCCGTCTCTTTCCAACTTTCGCACGGTCATCAGCGCGTTGCCGTGTTCATCTCGGATCGTCGTCGTTTTTTTGTTCGCGCTCATCGGACCTACCCTGCCATCACTTTATCGAAATCAATGCCAAGATCGTCCATGATCTTAATGGCAGTTGGTCGGCCCGCTCCGAAGATTGCGCCGCCCGGATGCATAAACGGGCCACACAGATAGAGGCCATCGCAACCAGGCACTGCATATTGTGCAAGTTCGGGCGTTGGTCGCATTCCAGCCGTCTGGAAAATCTGAAGTCCTGCTCCGTGCACTTCGCCATTCACAAAGGTTGCTGGTGACCACCGTTGCATATCGAGCGGACTGTCCACCTCGCGCGCGATGACGGACTCCGCCAAGCCCGGATAAAAGTGGCTCATCTTTTCAAGAAGACGATCCGCGACATTTTCTTTGATTTGATCCCACTTGGCCGGTCCTTGCCGCTCGATGTTAAATGGTTGGTAGCTGGTCATGTAGAGGTTCGACATCCCCTCTGGTTGGAAACCGGGAAGGGCCATCGGGCCTCCGCCTTGGAGCGGGTTCTCGATGTTTACGCGGCCAAGCCTAAGCGGTTCAAAGCATTCGAGAAACTCGATCAAATTGGTGGCGTGGATTGTGTTCGCCGCGGTGCCAAAGACCTCTTCAGGTAGGTTCCCTGCAAATCTCTCCACTGGTCGATCTAAGGCGGCGTCGATTTTAAAGAGAGCATAGGGAGCGTTGGTCACCTTTTTTGCGCGGCGCAAGAGAGCCTCATCTAGACCTTCAACGAAGTCGCCAAGAAGGTTCGGGTGAATCGCCGCAACGACGGCGTCCTTGGCACGGAATTCTTCGCCCTCTGTCGTGCGGAGGCCAACAGCGCGACCACTTTCGACGATGACGCTATTCACTTCTGTTCCCAAACGGATTTCGCCGCCATGATCTTTGATGCAATCCACCAAAGCGCGGGACAGTTCACCGCTGCCGCCTTTTGCGAAGCCGACCGGATAATAGTGGGTCATGACGATCATAATCATCACGCCAAGGCCAGTGCCCATGTCGTCGGGAAATTGAAGAATGCCCTCAGAGGCCCACTTGAGAATAAAGATCTTCAGAAGATCACTCTCGAACAGCTCGTCCACGATCTGCAAAGGGCTGCGATACATCAGG
This sequence comes from Marivivens sp., assembly GCA_038133925.1. Lineage (GTDB taxonomy): Bacteria > Pseudomonadota > Alphaproteobacteria > Rhodobacterales > Rhodobacteraceae > Marivivens. The sequence goes on from JAYPUF010000163.1 coordinate 1,435, forward strand.
TCGATCAAGCGGCGCCCGTCTTCTGTGCCCTGCATCATCATAAGGAAAGCGCCCATCGGTACGGGCACGTTGAACATGCCCTGCATGAGCATCGGCATCATTCGCCCGCCCCATTCGACAAACTCACGATAGGCGATTGCGTCTTTTTGCGAGAAGCGCGCAATCTCTTCGCAGGTTTTGTCGATTGAAATGAAAGACCGCATATAGGTGAAGTCTTTCAGAACAAGGCTCATGGGTGGATCCGGATAGATATACTCGAGCCCGTATTTTGACTTTAGCCCAAGTTCATCATGCAAAAGCATTGGGTTTGCTTGGATCATTCCGTGGATCATCGAGTGCTTGTTATGCAAGAAACCCGGTGCTGTTCGTGGCAGTGTAACTGCGCCACCGCCAGGGAATTCCTTTTTCTCAAGAACCAAAACATTTTTTCCGGCTTTGGCGAGATAAGCAGCGGATCCAAGCTGGTTATGGCCTGCGCCCATTACGACGATATCGTAGTCTGCCATTTGGCTCTCTCCCTCGATTTGCCTATGGCTTACCTCCGGAACAATGAACGTGAAAAGGAGGCACATTTCTGTTCCTGCCTCTAACGATGAGGCAAGACGTATTGTTACGGCAATAGCGCTGCGCATTCTGCAGTGAAGCAGAAACGCGAAAAGAGAGTTGATTTACGCCAAGGCGGGCGACGAATGTCAGACGGCGCGAGGCCTTATTCCGTACATTTGACTGAATATTCCTTGCTGTTGAAGCGGCCTTCATCGTCTTGATAATAGCCTTTGCTCCGCAGGCAAGCTTTGAGCATTCCACACGAAGGCAGTGACTCTTCGCGGTAGTTTACGCCCATGCGCGAGAGGCCACCGACGGTCACAGGATTACTTGTGTCTTGAGCGCAGTTATAGAGCACGTTTGCGAACTGTTGTTCAGTCGCCGTCGCTGGGCCATCGTATTTGTATTTGTCGCCAAAGCCCATGCAAGCGGCGAGCGTTGCCAATCCGACGAATGCTAAAACGTTCTTGCGCATTATGACCTCTTGAGACTCAGCGTTTTGCAGCCCAGTTTGATCAGGTCATTTCATTCATTGCGAAAGACGTCAATATTTCAAGCAAGACATGGGTGTCTGATCGCCTATGCCAAGCGGGGGATGTGCCAGACTTCGGCAGCTTCAAGCGCTCGGAAACGGTGGTGCTCGATCTTATGCGCATCAAGCGCGATCTGAAGGTCGAGCTTTGGGTCGTTCCGGCCCTCGTTCGTGAGCTGAATGGTTCCCCAATGGTGCCCAACGGCATATTCGGCCCCCATAAGTTTGAAACCGCGAACGGCTTCCTCGGGGTTTTGGTGCTGATCTGCCATGAACCACTCTGGGTCGTATGCGCCTATCGGAAGCAGCGCCACACGAAAGCGACCAAAGTCCGAGGCCAGGGTCTGATAGGGGCGGCCTTTGTCAAAGCCGGTATCCCCGATAAAGAGGATGGCACCATCAGGACCAGTTAGGACAAACGCCGCCCAAAGCGCCATTGAACGGTCGGTTATCCCGCGCGCGCCCCAGTGATGGCAGGGAACGCAGTGGACATCAAAAGCGCCAATGCTGGTCGAGTGCCCCCAGTCGAGTACTTCGGTCTTAAGCCCCGTACTTTGAATGATTGTGTCATTGCCAAGGGGCGTGATGACGAGGGGGTTATGAACGGCTTTCAAACGCTTGAGCGTTGCGATGTCCATGTGGTCGTAGTGATTGTGGGACAAAAGGATGACATCGATATGGGGCAGGTCTTCAAAGGCAATTCCCGGTTTGATCACCCGCTTTGGACCAGCGAAAGACACAGGCGACGCGCGGTCCGACCAGAACGGGTCAGTCAAAATGTTCATGCCCTGAGATTGGATAAGCATCGTTGCGTGGCCGACCATTGTGATCGTCAAATCAGTGACTTTTGACACAGGCTTTGCGGTCTCTTTGAGCGGTATGCTCGCAGGCCATTCCTGCGGCTTTGGGCCAGACCGCCATTTCCATAAGTCAGCCATTCCACGCGGCGCGGCGCCTTCTGGATTAAAGAAACGCACACCGTCAAAGTGATCGGAAACGGGGCCAGTGTAGTAACGATTGCTGTTATTTCTCACGGTGTATGTCGTGCCTCCGGCGACGGTCGAGACGCCCACAAGAGCGGCTGCGGAACGGAAAAATGCGCGGCGATTCATGATGTTGGTAATTCGCTTCAAAGTATCTTTAGGTTTCAGATAGGCTTTGATTTCGCGATTGGAACGGCAAGGTGCACAATAAACAGAAAAAGCCCAACCGAAGTCGGGCTTTTCCAATGCCTTAGCCTAAAGATTAGGCTTTGACGTATTCACGGCGCCATGCAGCAGGGCCCGTTTTGTGGATCGAGTTCCCTTGGGTATCTACGGCCACGGTAACAGGCATATCTTCGACGCGGAGTTTATAGATTGCTTCCATCCCGAGGTCTTGGAATGCAATCGGAGCCGCCTCTTTGATTGCTTTGGACACGAGGTAAGCCGCGCCGCCCACTGCGATGAGATAGGCCGCCTTGTGCTTGGCGATGGCTTCGAGGCCAACCGCACCGCGCTCGGCTTTGCCAATCATCACCTTGAGGCCCGTCTGGGCAAGGATCTGATCGGTGAACTTGTCCATGCGGGTCGAGGTGGTCGGACCAGCCGGCCCGATAACTTCGTCGCCCACTGCGTCCACAGGGCCGACGTAATAGATCGCCTTGCCCTTAAGATCGACGGGGAGTTCTTCGCCGCGGTTGAGCATATCGGTCATACGCTTGTGCGCTGCGTCACGACCCGTATAGAGCGTGCCCGAAACAAGCAGCGTATCGCCCGGCTTGAGGTCGTCGAGCACCGCTTGGTTCAGATCGTCAAGGTCGAGCTTTTTCGCTTGCGCGCTTGCTTGATCGAGAAGGATCTCGGGCCAATCGCTGAGGTCCGGCGGGGTAAAAGTCGCGGGGCCAGAGCCATCGAGTTCGAAATGTGTGTGACGGGTCGCAGCACAGTTCGGGATAAGACCAACGGGGAGCGATGCTGCGTGGGTCGGATAGGAGTGGATTTTCACGTCGAGAACGGTGGTAATACCGCCAAGACCCTGCGCGCCGATGCCGAGCGCATTGACGCGATCCGCGATCTCGAGGCGAAGCTCTTCGGTGCGGTTCTGCGGCCCGCGACGACGGATTTCAGGAAGATCGATGTCATCGTTAAGCGACATCTTGGCCATCTTCATTGCCTTGTCAGCGCCGCCGCCAACACCAATGCCGAGAATACCAGGGGGGCACCAGCCAGCGCCCATTTTCTCAACCTCGGAAACGACCCAATCGGCAACAGACGCCGAAGGGTTCAGAACGGTAAAGCGCGACTTGTTCTCGGACCCGCCACCCTTGGCCGAGACGTGAA
>JAYPUF010000164.1:0-4833 GCA_038133925.1 Marivivens sp.
ACCTACTGTTTGAAAAATTTACCGAAAGACAACCGCCTTCACTATACTGGCAGTGGTTCTGGAGGTCTTACTGCAAGTTAAGCACAACGATTGGGACAGGCTTAACGGTCTGATGTTCAGACAAAATCGACAGTGCTATGAGCGATGCGCCAATTTTCTGCATGCCCGTTACAAATGCATCATGCAACGCCAGGTCGGAGCCACTGACAGTAAATTCACCTTTGGGAACATTGAATTCGTCATCCCCAAAAGTCCCGAAAAAAGCACGTAAACCATCAATGGTAACGAACTCAGTCCGCCACAAGCGAATTTCGGGAGAAGAGGCAGACGCTTTCGCCTCAATGTCGCTCTGAACGAAGGCGAGATCGTTAGGCTGCCCGCGCCAGAAATGTGAGATCGTCTCGACTGTTGGGTCTTCGCTTCGCTCGAGTGCCGCAAGAACGGCATCTATTATTAGGCGACGCAAAGGATGTCGCGAAACCGACCAGCCCGTGGCGACGATGGCGTCTGTAATTGCGGTCTCATCTTTAGCGAAGATTACAATTGAAATCGGGTGCAATTGAGTACCTAAAAGTGACTCCGTTTGCGAAATTAGCCCCATTGGTCCCAATTTGGACGGATCTGCGATAACTTGGTCTGTGACCTTTATGGGTACATTGCGGGGATGGTCATACTGCCAGATATTTGACGCAGCCAGAATGGTTAGCCCTACGACAACAGCGATAGCCACACACTTAGGGAAGCCTCTAATGGGTTTCGAAGCAGCAGGTGCCAGCGACAACCTCCATTCAGAGAATGCAATACCAACTGTCGCCCAAAGTGACCCAACGAGCCACCCGTTCAGAACATCGCTTAGGTAGTGCTCAATTAGGTAAATACGACTACATCCAATCGCAAAGGCGATGAGGCCAGCCAAAAAGAGCGAAGTCTCAGGGCGCAATCTTCCTGCTCGCCAGACTACATACATCAGGATCCCATAGGCCGCGACTGAGGCCGCGGCGTGACCGGACGGGAAGCTCGCGGAGGTTTCGGCGAATATTCCAAGGGGTGAGCGTGGCCGACCGAAAGCGAGTTTAAGAAGTGCGACAGAAAGAGAACTTCCGACAATCGAAACCGTCATTCCGACCGCAAGCGCGCTCTGTCTTTCAGTCATCAACCAGATCAGTGTTGCCAAAATGATAGGCAGAACAACCTGCCACCCACCAACTGCAGTAACAAACGACGCTATCTTGATCGGACCCGGCGACTGGAAGTGATGAATTAATTCAGACAGGCGATTGTCGAGCCCAAACAAGGTACTGCCATGCAAAAACTCGAAGACAGAGTCGAGCCATACCGCACCGATGTAAATTAAGATTACGGCCAAGATGCTTAGCGTTAAACCAGAAAACGCGTTATGGTCTAGCCGTGCCTTTACCCATCCCGCTACAGCCGGATGATCGTTGATCCAGCGTCTGACGACAGGCAGATCTGCAACATTGCGCAGTGCGGCAGACAATACGGCCAATGCGAGCGGAAGCAGTCTCAAAGAAGAATAAAGCGTGGCCCAGAGCACGAGCAGCGCAAGAATGACGATCCCGAACAACACAGACACACGGGTCAGCGATCCCCCAATTCGTCCGATGACATCGCCCAGGAAATAGCCGATGGCGACATGGGCAAGCGCATAGGGAATACTCCCTAAGATGTTCCAAATCAGGAATTTGCGGCGATCCATTTCCGCCATCCCTGCGACGAGCGGCACTAGACCCGCCACAGGCCCGAGGAAACGTCCGACCACCAAAGCCATACCGCCTCGCTTCTCAAAAAGTCCCTTGGCACGGTAAAAGCCAGCTGAGTCGCCAAGTCGGTTTCGGCCTGGGAGACGGTGCATGGCGAACTTGCCGAACCAGTAGCTCAGCTCCGAGCCGAGGACTGAGCCGAGCGCGACGAACCATGCAAGATCGAAGAAATCTAGCAATCCACGCTGAACGAGCATTCCACCTGCGTCCACGACCAGTGTTCCAGGAACGACTACGCCAGAAATGAAAAACGCTTCGAGCAAGGAGGCCAGCCCGATGAGCCAGTAGCTCAGAAACCCAAACGCTTGGAGAGAGGGTAGTATTTGGTCTAGAGAAAAAGTCATCTATTCACTTCACGATCAGGCCGCGCGCAGAGCCTGCAATCAGAAGCGCGACGTCTCCCATTGCGCGTATGGGAGAGACTTTGGGTGGCAGCGCTAGATAGCGAGGATGCCAGTCTGGTTGAAATTTCTGCTTGAATGCGCGGAGACCCTCAAAATTGTAGAACGCGCCGCCATGACGAAAGATCAGACGTCCGAACCGGTTCCATGCTCGCGCTACAGACCTCTCTGACAGGCCAGAGAGCGGCGCAGTGCCGAGGCTGAATTCAATTGCGCCTTTTTCCTTGTAGTGTTCGATCAAACTGAGAAACATATATTCCATCAAGCCCGACGCCTCTTCCGGTAGATAGCGCATCAGATCGACGGCTAAGCGCTCGCCCCCCTTAGAGGTCATTATGTTTGCAAAGGCGACGATGCGTCCTTCTTTACGAACAACAGAAATGTCAAATCGTGCCAGATAGTCCGAGTTGAAGCGCCCGACCGAAAAGCCTTTTTCACGCCCAGTCTTGCCACCAAGCCAAGCATCTGAGATCGAGTTAAGTTCTTCAAAGAGTTCCTTGCATTGCGGTGGCGTCATAACGAGAAACTCATAGCCTTCGCGCTGACGTTTGTTCATCGCTGCACGCATAGTCTTAAATTTACTACCTGCTAGGCTGAACTCAGGAAGGCTCACCACCGCTTCCTCGCCAACCTTGTGGAGCGTTAATCCGAGTTCAATCCAAAGCCCAAGATTGCGGGCGCTCACCTCATAGAAAACAGGTCGTGCATTAGACTTTGCGGCCATGTCCGCAAAAGCCCATGCGAGCACCTCAAACTCGGCTGGATCACCTATTGGGTCGCCAAGTGCGATCCACGATGCTCCGCGCACTGCATACATGATAAAGGCATTACCAGTGTCGGACATTAGAAACCGTTTGTCTCCGGTCTGGCTTAGCCAAGCCTGAGGGTCTTCGGACAACTCGCAAAGCACCGCAGCCACAGGCATATCATCCAGCTGCGTCGCCCCTGATGGTTTGCGTTGAATCGGACGTGTCAGCAGATTTATACTGAAGAAGAACATCAGCGTTGTTGCCGCTAGCCCAGCTCTAAGCGCGCGAGGTGTGTTCGAGGCGCTCGAGAATTCGGACCAAAGGTCATTCGAATATGGAACCGACTTGTTTACGAAAAAGAAGAACGCTGCGGCAGCCGACGCGACGCTGATGACCGTCGCAAACCAACGAGCATCGAAAATGCCTGCGGTTAGTCGTCCGGGACGATCAAAGGCTTTCCTAAACGGTAACAGAAGTAATGCACCTGTGCTTAGGAAAGCGCTATTTTCATACGAAAAATCATTAAGGAGCGAGGCGACCGCCCCCGCTAGCAGGGCACCGATGGCAAACCACCAAGCTGAGGAAACTCGACGGGCGAGCCCGTGCGAAACGATTATCAACGCCACGCCGGCAATTGCTGATACAAGCGTCCCACCTTCGAGCAGCATCACACCGATGAGGTCTCCTTCAGCCATCGCATCGGCCCGCACGGAAGGCAACATCGTTATCAGCAATAGCCAAGCTCCAAAACCGAAGGCTACTGTCGCGACGATACCAGGTGCGAACCCATGTAGTGTGACAAGCGCAGGCTGAAGTGCAGGCGTCCGAGCGAGGAGACGACCGCCTACCCCTCTTGCGAGCCAAATCTCGTTTAGCGCGACCAATATGAAAGCAGTTGCAAAAGGAACGAGATAATAAACCAAGCGGAAAAGAAGCAGTGCAGCGGCTGCATCCCCGGCCGGCACAGAGGCTGGTAAGGTGCCGATGACTACTGTCTCAAAAACACCAATGCCGCCGGGAACATGGCTGAGCACACCGATCATTGTAGCTGCGGCATATACGGCAACGAACGTTGAGTAGTCGGACTTTCCCGCGGGCAAAAGTACCCATAGCGCAAAAGAAGACGCCGCGATGTCGACTAGGGTTACTATAATTTGTCCCATAAGGTCGACTGGGGGCGGTAGGTGCAACTCATGGCCGCGAATGCTCAAAGAGCGCTGTGAGACAGACAACCATACGATCAAAATCAACGAAACTGCAGCAATCGCAGTGGCAACGATTTGGATTATTGACGGGGAGTAAGGTAGGAATCCTCCAATTGCCTCGGGATGTATAGCAAGCGCCACGACACCAACAAGGGTCAATCCCGTGCCGAGTGCAACAGCGATATATCCCGAAACAGTTGCTACCTCAAAAGCGTTCAATCCGACGGCAGAATAAATGCGGTACCGCACTGCGCCGCCGGAAACCACGCTAACACCTATAGTATTCCCGAAAGCATATCCGAGAAATCCTCCGAGCATCACGATGCCGCGGTCAAGTGTTTTGCCGATAAACCTTAGGCCAAACCAATCATAGAAGATCAGCGCGAGATAACCGATAATGGTAGCTCCAAGTGCGGCGGCAAGCGTGCCGAATGGAGTCGCCTTGATTTGTGCTATCACCTCTGAAGGATTTACCGGTCTTAGGAGATGAAAAAGCGCATAAAGCCCCGCTGCAAAGAGCCCTGCCCCCAAAAAGATTGGGACGACATTTCGTACAAAGTGAGTGTTCGACGCGTGGTTGTTCTTGGTCGTTGTGGTCATAGTTCTATCCCGTTTCTTTGGGCTGCTTATGACCACACTCAATATGCATGCATTCTCCGCGATCTTACAAAAATGTAAGAAACCCACAATCCAAAGT
>JAYPUF010000165.1:0-4679 GCA_038133925.1 Marivivens sp.
CGCATCGTTCTGCGCCTCTTTTTCTATTAGAGGCAGAATGCCAAACAATCTCTATCCTGTAAAGCGATTGTACGTCTTATATTTAGCTGAAACTACGTCATTTTGTGCCGAACATGCGGTCACCCGCATCACCTAGCCCAGGGACGATGTATCCTTTTTCGTTCAGATGGTCGTCCAATGCCGCTGTAACGACTGGCACATCAGGGTGCGCTTCACGCATCCGCTCCACCCCCTCTGGCGCGGCGAGCAGACACAAGAAGCGAATATTTGTGGCACCGGCATCTTTAAGCTTTTGGATCGCAGCGACAGAGGAATTGCCCGTTGCAAGCATAGGGTCCACAACAATCGTCAGACGCTCATCCAAAGCATTGGGAACCTTGAAATAGTATTCAACCGGTTCAAGCGTTTCCTCATCACGATAAAGCCCAACAAAGCCTACCCTTGCCGATGGGATCAGCTCGAGTATGCCATCCAAGAGACCGTTGCCCGCGCGCAAGATCGACACCAGCGCAAGCTTCTTTCCGTCAATGACGGGCGCATCCATTTTTGTAAGAGGCGTATCAATCTCGCGTGTCGTCAAAGGCAGGCCACGGGTTACCTCGTAAGCCAACAACAGACTGATTTCACGCAATAATTTACGGAATTCCGCGGTCGAGCAGTCTTTGTCACGCATCAACGAAAGCTTATGCTGCACAAGAGGGTGATCAACGATTGTGAGATGATCGGTCATAGTCGCTCCTCTATTCTTTTAGCCACGCGCTTTCGGGTCTCATCGTCACAAAAGGCGGCGTCTAAGGCGGTCTTATTCAGCTCTGCAAAATCGTCCTCGTTCCACTGGAATGTCATTGCGAGCCCCTCGAACTCTTTGGTCATTGTGGTGTGAAAAAACGGCGGATCATCCGTTGAAACAGTGACTTTGACGCCGCGCTCTCGCAGCCTCTCTATGGGGTGTTTTTCCCAAGACGGCACGGCATTTAGAAAAACGTTGGAGCCTGGACAAACTTCGAGGACAATGCCCTGCTCTGCGATCTCGTCCACCAATGCGAGATCCTTGATCGCATTGATGCCATGACCAATCCGAGCCGGTCTCAAATCACGGATGGTATCGGCCACCATATCCGGTCCACCCCACTCGCCCGCGTGGCACGTCAGGTTAAGGCCAGCCTCTCGCGCCATGTCAAAACTATAGGAAAAGTCCTTTGGCTTTCCGACAAGCTCTGCCCCCGCCATTCCGAAACCCGTTATGAAATCGCCCATCGTTTCAGCGGCACATAGCGCCGCATCTTTGGCCTTTTCTGGGCCGAAGTGGCGAATGCAGGTGATTATACCGCGGAGCGTAATCCCCATCGAACGTTCAGCCTGATCAGCGGCCTCGGTGATGGCAGCCAAATACTCTCGCCAAGCAACAAGGTCACCGCCACCGCAAAAATCTGGCGAAAGGAAAGTCTCAGAGTAAACCACCCCATGTGAGGCACTTTCTTCAAGAACAGCCAAAGTCAAACGGTGGAAATCCTCAGGAGACTGAAGAGTGGTACATGCGGCCTCATAGACTTTGAGAAAATGATCAAAATCCTCGTAAGCATAACCACCCCGTTCGTCGAATATTTTACTGATATCGATGGACTTTTCCTTCGCCAAACCGCGAATGAACGCAGGCGGCGCGGCTCCTTCAAAATGCAAATGAAGTTCAACTTTGGGATAAGATTTGAAGCTCATAGAAAACTCTTCCCTATTCCGCGCGAGGCAACACCGAGATGCTTTGCAATGCTCGCCGCGACATCCACAAACGCGACTTGGCCAAAGTCGCGCACTCCTTTGCCGTGAACAAGCACCGGAACGCGTTCACGGGTGTGATCCGTACCAATCCACGTCGGGTCGTTGCCGTGATCAGCCGTAACGATCAACAAATCATCAGTTTGCAAAGAACGGATCAACTCACCCAGATGACGGTCGAACCATTCAAGATGTCGCGCATAGCCCGACACATCGCGCCTGTGGCCGAATTCGCTATCAAACTCGACAAAATTCGCAAAGGTTAGTGATCCATCCTCTGCTTCAAGAGCGAGTTCTTTGAGATGTTGCATCAACTGCTCATCTCGGCCTTTGCGTACTTCTTTGATCCCTCGCATCGAAAAAATGTCGCCGATTTTACCAACGGCATAAACTGAGCGACCGGCCTCAGTCACCCAATCACAAAGAGTTGGCGATGGAGGTGAGATTGCAAAGTCCTTGCGGTTCGCGGTGCGCTTAAACGTATCTGGGCCGTCACCGACAAAGGGCCGCGCGATGACACGGCCAAGCTTGATCTGGTGCACGATGGGGGCAATGTCTTTGCAGAGCTTGAGCAGCCGCTCAAGACCAAAGGTTTCTTCGTGTGCCGCGATTTGGAGCACACTATCGACCGACGTATAGCAAATTGGCCAGCCGCTCTGGATATGCTGGGCGCCAAAGGTCTTTATCACCTCGGTGCCCGAGGCGTGACAATTGGCCAAAATTCCCTCGGTTCCTGCTGCTTCGCAGATTTGGGAAACAAGTTCGGGCGGGAATGAATTCGTCTTGTCGGGAAACACGTGCCAATCCCATGGAACCGGTACACCGGCGAGCTCCCAATGCCCCGAAGGCGTATCCTTCCCTTTGGAAACTTCTGTCGCGACAGCTGCACCACCACGCGGCGCGTCCCCAAGGAGCTCCACATCCAATCCGCTTGCGTTACCGATGGCGCGCTTTAGTCCAAGCGAAACCATATGGGGAAGCATAAGAGGCCCAGTCCGTCCGACCTCAGCCATACCTGACGCGCATGCTTCAGCAATATGCCCAAGCGTGTTCGCACCCGTATCTGGAACGCCAACATTGAAGAACTGATCGGCGTCAGGCGCACCGCCAATCCCGACCGAGTCTATCACGACCAAGAAAGCACGGGGCATCAGTCGATCCTACTCAAGACAAGCGGCACAATATCGGGCGCATTGCCCACGGTAATCGCAGATCGGATGTCAGAGATCACAGACTGCGCAGCGGCGTCATCAGCCGCATGAATAACGCATAAGGGATCGCCTTTGTTGACATAGCGGCCTTTGGAAGCGACATCGTCTATACCCGTGCGCGGGTCGATCTCGTCAGTTTCCTTGCGGCGGCCTCCGCCGAGAGCAATAACTGCAAGGCCCAATGCCTCACCGTCAATTTCATTCACAAAACCAGTGCTTTGAGCCTCAACAACGAGTGTCACAGGTGCTTTGGGCAGGTCGTCATGCCAAGTGGTTTCAAAGCTTTTTGGCCCACCCATTTCGGCGACCATCTTGGCGAAATGCGCCATGGCCTCACCTGACTGGATGGCGTCATTCATCATTTCTTCGCCTTCGCCCTCAGCCCCCCCAGCAAGCGCCAAGAGACGCCCACCAAGCGCAATCGTGAGATCATAAAGACGCGGCGCGGCAAGTCGTTCCCCGTCGAGCAGCCGCATGACAGTCGCCACCTCAAGCGCATTGCCCAAAGTCGGCGCAAGCGGTTCGGACATATCCGTTACAAAAGCCGCAGTCTTGCACCCTGCCCCGTTGGCTGTTTTCACGAGCGAATGAGCCAGCGCCTCGGCATCTTCACGCGTTTTCATGAAAGCGCCGGATCCGCACTTTACGTCAAGAACGAGCCCTTCAAGACCAGCTGCCAGCTTCTTGGAAAGGATCGAAGCCGTAATCAGATCGATACTCTCAACGCATCCAGTCACATCGCGAATTGCGTAAAGCCGCTTGTCAGCTGGGGCGATCTCGCCTGTCGCACCAACGATTGCACAGCCCACCTCACGCGTTATTCGCCTAAGCTCGGCTTCGCTAATCTTGGCTGTCAGGCCAGGAATAGCCTCCATCTTGTCCAAGGTACCACCGGTATGGCCAAGCCCGCGCCCAGAGATCATTGGGACATAGACCCCGCAGGCCGCCAGCGCGGGTGCAAGCAAGAGCGACACCGCATCACCGACGCCACCCGTCGAATGCTTATCGAGCACGGGTCCCGGCAAATTCCATTTGAGTACCTGACCACTATCGCGCATCGCAAGTGTTAGCGCGACCTTTGCAGGTTCGGTCAAACCGTTCAGCAAAACCGCCATCGCGAAAGCACCTGCCTGCGCATCGGTCACATCCCCGCTTGCAAGGCCGCGCGCATACCAGCGCAACTCGTCCTCTGATGGGGAAATTCCGTCACGAACCTTTGCGTTGATGGAACGAGCGTCCATTAGGTGCGGCTCATGTGATCTTGATTGAAAACGCCTGGGAGAAGCTCGCCAACTGTCGTTTCAAATGTAAGACCATCGGTCGTCGCCAGCGTCACCTTCACGTCAGCGTCTGCGAACTCAGCGAGCTTTTGGCGACACCCCCCACAAGGCGAGACAGGTTGCGGGCTATCAGCGATCACTGCAACCTCTGCAATTCTACTTTGGCCGGACGCACACATTGCGGCAATCGCCCCAGCCTCTGCGCAGGTGCCCTCTGGATAGGCCACGTTTTCGACGTTCACCCCTACGAAGACCGTGCCATCAGCCGTTCTAAGTGCAGCTCCGACCTTAAAGTTGGAATATGGCGCATACGCATTCTCTCGCACTTTGCGAGCATCATCTACCAGAGACATGGAGAACACCTCTTTTAACCAGTTGATCAAATATTTGCAGTCGCATTGCTTTGGATGCAAGG
>JAYPUF010000166.1:0-4667 GCA_038133925.1 Marivivens sp.
CAAATATTTGACTGAATGGTCAAAGCATTCCAGCCTGCCGATATCCAAATAGGGGGATTACAATGAAAACGACAATTTTCAGCACGACCTGTGCTCTGGCTTTGTGCGCCGGTCCTGCATTAGCGGACTATTCGTTGACCGTTCTTCACACCAATGACTTTCACGCGCGCTTTGAGCCAATTAGCAAATATGACTCGACCTGTGATGCTGAGACCAACGCTGCCGGTGAATGTTTCGGTGGAACTGCGCGTCTCGTCACGTCTGTTGCAGAGGCGCGTGCGCGCTCAAATAATGCCATCCTTGTAGATGGCGGCGATCAGTTCCAAGGCACTCTATTCTATACCTATTACAAGGGTGCTATGGCCGCCGAGTTTATGAACAAACTTGGCTATGATGGTATGACTGTCGGCAATCACGAGTTCGATGACGGCCCCGAGGTGCTTCGCGGCTTCATGGATAGCGTGAATTTCCCAGTTCTAATGTCGAACGCTGACGTTTCGGGCGAGGCTTTGCTCGCTGACGTTCTGCAGAAGTCTACCATCATTGAGCGTGGTGGCGAAAAGATCGGTATGATCGGTCTGACTCCTGAAAACACCGATGAGCTCGCAAGCCCTGGCCCGAACGTCGTCTTCACGGAATCGGTTCAAGCCGTTCAGGGTGAAATTGACAAGCTCACCGCAGAAGGCGTGAACAAGATCATTCTTCTGTCCCACGGCGGCTATTCGATGGACCAAAAGGTTGCCGCTGGCACCACCGGTCTCGATGTGATTGTTGGTGGTCATACCAACACTCTTCTTGGTGATATGGAGGGTGCTGAAGGTCCGTATCCCACGATGGTGAACGGCGTGGCGATCCTATCAGCCTATGCCTACGGCAAGTTCCTTGGCGAGTTGAACGTAACCTTTGACGACGATGGCAACATCATTGAAGCTGTTGGTCAGCCAATCTTGATTGACGGACAGGTGGTCGAAGACGCGCGGACCGTTGAGCGCATCGCCGAACTTGCACAGCCTCTTGAAGAAATTCGAAACAAGGTTGTTGCGTCTTCCGTTGATGCAATTGATGGCGATCGCGCAAACTGTCGTGCGCGTGAGTGTTCGATGGGGAACGCTATTGCAGACGCAATGCTTGAGCGCGTTAAGGGTCAAGGTATTGAAATTGCAATACAAAATGGCGGAGGCGTTCGCGCCTCTATTGATGCTGGTGATGTCACAATGGGCGAGGTCTTGACCGTTCTTCCGTTCCAAAACACGCTCTCGACCTTCCAAGTCACGGGTGAGACTGTTGTGGCCGCATTGGAAAATGGGGCTTCGCAGATCGAAGAGGGAGCGGGTCGCTTCCCGCAGGTCGCAGGCATCAGTTTTGTCGTTGATCCGTCCAAACCTGCTGGCGAGCGCATTTCAGACGTCATGGTTGGCGGCGCTCCGATAGAGCTAGAAAAGGTCTATGGCGTGGTTTCGAACAACTATGTTCGTAACGGTGGTGACGGTTACAAAATGTTCCGTGACGCAGAAAACGCCTATGACTTCGGCCCCGACCTTGCCGACGTAATGGCGGAGTATTTGGCAGCCCATGCGCCTTATACCCCTGTCATTGACGGACGGATCAAGATTGTTGGCGAGTAAAAACAACTGGTAACGAGTGGGCACCCCCGTCATTTTGGCGGGGGTGTTTCATTTTGGAGGGTGAGGAATGAAGGGACGGTGTGCCTGTGGATCGGTCGAGATTGAGATCCTTAGAGAGCCTTTGATCGTTCATTGCTGTCACTGCACAAATTGCCAGCGTGAGAGTGGGTCTGCATTTGCGCTCAATGTGATGATTGAAAGTGAGAACCTGCGCGTGACTGGGGAAACGGCTCGGACCCATTTGCCGGCTGGGGGCCCGAAAGGTCAGGCATCACACGCTTGTTTGAACTGCCGCCAAACACTCTGGACGCATTATGGCGCAGCGGGAGCGGCGTTTGCATTTGTTCGTGCGGGGGTGCTTGATGAACGCGCCTCAATCAAGCCGGACGTTCATATCTACACCTCAACCAAGCTGCCTTGGGTTATGATACCGTCAGGCGTTCGGACCTTTGAGGGATATTATAATCCCAAGGAAACTTGGTCTCTTGATGCGCAGGAACGTTTTCGTGCGGTCAAACGCTAGGGGCTTTTAGCTTTGGGTGTGGCAGACTATCGTTGTCTTCAATAGTCGTGAGGGCCAGATGGATCACCCGCTGATTGATTTGATTAATGCGCGCATCGCCGCCGCTGAAGCGGACGGTGCTTTTGAAAATCTCGAGGGCGCTGGGAAACCGCTTAAATGGTCCGAAGATCCTGAAAACGAGCTGATCAATCGACTGATTGCCGAGAACGGCGCGGTGCCGGAATTTGTATCGCTCAGCCGCGAATTGGCAAAACTTCGTGAAGAGCTTCGCGAAACAGGGGACCGTACCCGCCGGGGTGAGATCATGAAGGAGATGTCCATGATGGAAGCACGCATTGCGATAGCGCGAAAGGCATATGAGCGCTGATGTGTGGCCGTATGTCGATCACCGAGCCGAACGATGCGATGGTTCAGCTCTTTCAGGCGACACCTTCAAACGATCTTCCTGTCGAGCCGAATTATAACGTCTGCCCAACGCAAGAAATCGCCGTCGTTACGTCTGAGAGTGGCGTTCGAAGGCTAAGGCCAATGCGTTGGGGGTTTATTCCCGCTTGGTATAAGTTACCCAATGATGGGCCTTTGCTAATAAATGCGCGCTCTGAAACCATCGCCGAAAAGCCGGCGTTTCGAGATGCCTGTCGCCAAAGGCGCTGCCTCATTGCGGCAAGCGGTTTTTATGAATGGAAGCGGGCAAAAGGGGAAACGCCGCTGCCTTGGTATGTGACGCGTTCGGATGACAGGCCGATAGTGTTCGCGGGGATTTGGCAAGATTGGGGGCAGGGTGACACGCGCCTTTCAACATGTGCTGTTGTCACTTGCGATGCCAACGAAGACATGGCTCCAATCCACGACCGCTTGCCTGTCGTTCTTGATCAAGAAGACTGGGGCAAATGGCTTGGCGAAGAAGGCAAAGGGGCTGCACTCTTAATGAAGCCGATCGCAGAGGGGCGGCTTCGCTTCGCTCGTGTCAGTACCAAAATAAATTCCAACAGTGCCCAAGGGCCCGAACTGATCGAGCCTTGGGACGGGGAGTGAATTAGGAAGGTGGGGCATCGAACGAGAAGCTCGCAGTGCGGCTAAATTCGTGCATGTCGTGGTAGGTCATCACATAGCCTGTCTCAGCGGTGATGATATATTCTGAACCCGGACCAATATCGCGCAGCTCCCAAGTATTCAGGCCCGAACCCTCTGGGGCAGCATCCGACTGAAGCGACTGAACAGAATCAGACCCGTTGTAGAAACGAATTTTCTCGCCGGGAACGACATATGTGACGGCAGGGAAATAGCCCAAACCCGTAATAATAACAGTTTTTAGTTCCTCGGCGGTCGCCGAACAGGCGGCAAAACCGAGCGCAAAAGTGGTAGCAAGAATGCGGCGCATCTAAAAATCTCCAATTCATTCGGCCAGACGCAAGGAATGGCACGTGGATTTTGAGTAGTTTCAGAATTCGGCATGAATATGGCGAGACTTAGCAGCTTTATGTGCATTAGCCGCTTGCACCTGTCCTTGAGGTTGGACTATATCGCACGCAGCGCGGGTGTTGTGTAATGGTAAGACCTCAGCCTTCCAAGCTGATGATACGGGTTCGATTCCCGTCACCCGCTCCAAAAACTCCGAACATCGCCAGAGAACGAGCCGCATTTGAGCGCATCCAAGTCCTTTGTTTTGGCAAATGAGACATCGCGCCGCTTGAGGTTAGGTTTTGTGTTCCTTATGTGTCGGTGACACTTCAAGACGGCAAGGTAAAATGGCTGACCCAACACGTATCAACGCGGATGAGCGCGAGAAATCGAAAGAAATTGGCGCGCTAAAGGGGCTTTGGCCTTTTCTCAAGCCCTATGCCGGCAATATCGCAATGGCCATGGTCTTTCTTGTCGTCACGTCGATGATTTCGCTGACCCTCCCGTTGGCAGCGCGCCGCGTGGTCGATAACTTCGAAGATGGATTGAGCCCGCTTCTCAATCAATATTTCGGTGCAGCCATTGGGATCGTCGCGCTTTTGGCGCTTGGCACCGCGCTGCGATATTACTTTGTCACACGGTTGGGCGAGCGCGTAGTGTCGGATATCCGCGAAGCGGTCTTCACCCGCATGGTGGCAATGTCTCCTGCGTTTTACGAACGCATCATGACCGGCGAAGTTCTAAGCCGCATCACAACGGACACCACGCTTATCCTCTCGGTGATCGGATCGTCTGTATCGGTCGCACTGCGCAATGTGCTCGTCTTTTTTGGCGGTCTTATTCTTTTGTTCCTGACTTCGCCCAAGCTGACTGGGCTTGTTTTGCTGATTGTTCCGCTTGTGATCGTGCCGATCGTCGTGCTTGGCCGCAAATTGCGCAAACGCAGCCGCGAGCACATGGACTGGATCGCAGCTTCTTCCGGTAATGCGTCAGAAGCGCTCCTCTCTGTTCAAACGGTTCAGGCTTTTACCCAAGAAGGCTCTGTACGTGCCAAATTCAATGATGTGACCGAGAAGAGCTTTGACGTCGCGCTTCTTCGAATCAAAACGCGTGCGCTT
>JAYPUF010000167.1:0-4659 GCA_038133925.1 Marivivens sp.
GTGAAGAGTTTGAGCAACCCCGAAGTGAATTCCTATCTCGCAAGTGGTGATTGGCGTGGCAAGGCTGGTGGATATGCGATCCAGGGTCCTGCTGGTGCGTTCATCCCTTGGATCAATGGCTCGTTCACTGGCGTTGTTGGGCTTCCGCTTTCTGAAACCGCAGGTCTTTTGACGGCCGCGGGCTATCCGCTCTATGGAGATATCGAATGAAGGGCCGCACGATTGTCCTCGACCATATTGGTGACATTGAAGCCGCAGCCTTGATGGTGGATGGCAAGATTGACGATCTTTTGATCGACGATACCGATGCGCCGCGTCCTGGTGCGATCTTCCGAGCGATCTGCGACCGCCCGATCAAAGGGCAGGGCGGTATGATGCTCCGCCTTCCGGACGGTGACACTGCGTTCTTACGGCAAAGTAAGGGTCTTCGTCCGGGGCAATCAATGCTCGTTCAGGTGACGGGTTATGCGGATGGCGGTAAGGCGGTGCCAGTTACTGACCGCGTCCTGTTCAAGAGCCGGTTTGCGATCATCACGCCCGGTAAACCGGGGATCAATGTCAGCCGTCAGGTTGAAGATGAGGACGAGCGCAATCGTCTTCTCGAAATTGCGCATGGAGTGATGGAGACCGAGCATGGGCTTATCCTCCGTTCTGGCTGTGAAGGCGCAGATGAGGATGATATCGCCGAAGATATCGCAGCAATGCAGGATCTTGCCGAAGCAGTTTTGAATGACGCCGAAGGTACGGAGCCTGAAGCTCTGACCGAAGGCGATGGTCCGCATATCCTTGCTTGGCGCGAATGGACGTCGGCGGCGGAAGTCGTGACCGAAGCAGGTTCATTCGAGCACTTGGGAGTGATGGACCAAATTGACGACATCAAGACTTCGCGTGTCGAGATTGGCGAAGGATATATGTTCGTCGAAGGCACGCAGGCGCTTGTTGCGGTCGACGTAAACACCGGCGGGGATACTTCCGCAGGCGCCGCATTAAAGGCGAACCTCGCTGCGGCTCGCGCTCTGCCGCGCGCTCTTCGTGTGCGCGGTCTCGGTGGGCAAATCGTTGTGGACTTCGCCCCGATGTCCAAGGCTCACCGCAAACAGGTTGAGCAATCCCTTCGGGCTTCGTTCAAAAACGATCCGATTGAGACCTCACTTGTTGGTTGGACGCAGATGGGGCTTTTCGAGCTTCAGCGCAAGCGTGAGCGCCTTCCTCTGGTGCGGACACTGCGGGGGCTCTGATGGCCTGTCCGATTTGCTCTAAAGAAGCCGACCAAAAGTACCGTCCGTTTTGTTCGAAACGGTGCGCAGATATCGATCTGGCCAAGTGGCTTTCGGGATCCTATTCAATCCCCGCGAGCAATGAGGAAGATCCCGAGGATATCCCTCTGGTTGAAGAAGGCGATTCGCAGCGGCTGAATTAGAGCCATTCATTGGGTTGTATGGCTCTATTTTCGTGCAAGCGCATGTACCCGTTTGGGTGATTATATCTAATCTTCTCGATTGGTTTTATACCCTGTCACTTTGGATAGCTTTTTGATCCAAGGACTAAATAGGCTGTGCTTTAAATCAGCCTAAGAATCTAATTAGCTATACATTGATTACTTCTAAATTTCCGTGCATCACCCAAAGGGAGTGTGCCTATCCCACTGATATAATTAATAAAATCTGCCTCTCATTCTAGGTTGAAAACGTAGCGAGCATCGCTGCCAGAGCTTTTTTTCAGCTCTGTGTTTTTCAGCACTGGAGGCGGGTTTTATGTCCGCACTTTCTTTCAAATTTAATTCGGCAACTGTTACTTCCGGCCCCGTTTCCAATGATTTCTTTGGAATGAATACGCTATTTACCCGCGACAATCTCGTCGAGGGTGGAGCTTATGATAACTTCATCGAAAAAATGGGAACGACCTCACTCCGTTTCCCCGGTGGTACGATCACCGAGCAGCTGTTTTCGCCAGATAATGAGGTCAGCGAGCAGTTCTGGTCGCGCGCACCGTCGACCGATGCGGATCGTGGCTCAGACATTTTCACGAACGTTCCGCGTTTCATCGAATACGCGAATTCTATCAACGCTACGGTTGACTGGGTTCTGCCTTCTGAAAGCCTTCTTTCGGATGAGCGCGATGCCGACGGCGACCGTATTGTTTCCGACTATGCCGTTTACAATCTGCTTGATCGCGTCGACGCTCTGATCCGTGGCGAATACGGCCAGATCAACATCGACACCTTCTCGATTGGTAACGAATACTGGTACCACGACCGTATGACCTCGAGCGAATATGGGAAACTGGCCAACACGCTCTCCAAGGGTCTTCAGCGGGTTTTTGATAGCTATCGCGACGAGCAAGGCGAAGGTGCGGACTGGAACGAGCCTGATATCGCTATTCAGACTTCGCTTTCATACGATGCGGCCGGCGCTCAGGACATCATCGACGAACTCGACATGGATGCTCGCGAAGCCATCGATACGGTTGAGCAGCACTATTACATCAAGGACTATGACACCGCGAGCACCCTGACCAAGCACTTCGATCGCATGGACGATTTCCAGAACGCAGAAGGCTTTGGTGACCTGAACTACTATGTCTCCGAATGGAACGTTCGTCTGGGCGACGACGCTGATATGGGCATGGAAGCGGCTTCGACCCTCATCGAAATGGCACAGTCGATGCTTGAAGCCGGTGTTGATGGCGCATCCCTTTGGGGCACCGCTTATCAATCTCTCCAAGACCGCCTTGCAGCGCTTACTCCCGATGCAAACGAACCAGGTGGTTGGTCGCTCAGCTTCACTCCATCGGGCGAAGTCGTTCGTATGATGTTGCTTGGCCTTGAAGGCACCAGTGCGCTCGATCTCAAGTTCCCGGGTCAATACACCAACTCGACCGATGTTGACGGCGCTCAGGACCAGGTTCTGCTTCATGCATTCGGCAGCGAAGACAAGATGGTATTCTTCCTCTCGTCTCGTTCAGACCATGAAATCGACCTGACGCTCGATCTCGATGATCTCGTTGGTGATTACGCTCATGTGTGGGGTCAGCAGCTCTCTGCTGTCGACAACCCTGACACGCTGAAAGACGAGGGAGACGCAACGAGCAAAGACGCAGCTGCGCATCTTCAGACGCTTAACGAGACAGAGCTAACCTCGGGCACCGATTACCACGTTTCGCTTGGTGCTTATGACATTGTTCGTATCGAGTTCACCTACTCTGGCGTCGGTACGACGATGTGGGGCGCAGATCAAATGATCGACCCCAGCAGCGACTATGAAGACGACCTCGAGGGTACGAGCTGGAACGATACCATCTCTGGCAACCTTGGAGACGACATTCTTCGCGGTCTCGGTGGAGACGACATAATCAGCGGTGGCGAAGGCAACGACATCATCTATGGTGGCGACGGCAAAGACATCATTTTCACCGGCGAAGGCAATGACACCGTCTATGGTGGTCGTGGCGAAGACATCTTTGTCGCCGAAGGTGGCTCGAACCTCATCAAACCTGTCGAAGGGATTTCACACATCATCGCTTCGACCGAAGGTGATACGACCATCGACGGTTTCGATATTGCTCGTGGTGACACCCTGAGCTTCATGCGTGCTTATGCAAGTGCGGAAGACGCGATGGAATTTGCCTCGGTTCAGGGTGATGATCTTGTATTCAGCCACGAAGACGGCGGCCACACTGTGATCCTTGGCGGTGCAGGAACTATCGACGCAATTGCTTCGTCGTTCAGCGACTTTAGTGACGACGCCTATGTCGCTCCGGTCCTTGAAGATCTTCTCGGAGCTGAAGACAACGATACGGCGGCATCACTGGCTGTCGAGATCAATGCGGATCCGGAAGTGGCTCGCCTGCTTCTCGATGGTGAGCCGCAGGATATCACTGATTACATCGAGAGCCTCGAGCCAGGTGCTGCCCAAGAACTCATCAACTCTCTGAACGTCGATACTATGGCCTCGATCATCGATGCAGACAACATGGCTGCTTTGATGAATGCCCTCGACACGGAAGCACTCGGTGACTTTCTGGATGCCGTAAACCCCGATACGCTTTTGTTCCAACTCGCGATGATCGGCGACGACGTTGACGATATGCTTGATGCCTTTGATGCAGACGTTCTGGATGTTTATCTTGATCGTCTAGCAGAGGCCGATTTCTCGACCACGCCCCAATCTATGCAAGCTGATGTGCTTCGGTTTATCGGCGAGTCGCTCGTAAACGACGGCCATTCGCTCGACGACGCATATAACCGTGCGCTCGAGGAAGCCGAAGAAGAGGAAGCTGAGGCAGATGAAGCGCAGTCCGTCACAGGAGCGGAGTGCTTTGTTGCGACGGCCGCATATGCAGACGGCAACCATCCCGATGTCGAGTATCTGCGCAATGTCCGTGACCACGTTCTGGTCCACAGCGCAATGGGTCGTGCATTCATTTGGACCTATTGGCGCGTAGGCCCTCATCTTGCGCGTGGCCTGATGCCGTTTCCGCGTGCCCGTGGCTTTGCGCGCGGGGCACTTGCCAAGATGATCGGTGCCCTTCGCAACGCTGATGCGGTCAATCGCTGGGGTGGAGAATACCGCAGCACTGTCTATCTTTCGGGGCAAATTCGCATTGCTCACGCGATGGCCCGTAAGGCCTGATAGTACTTGCGAAAAAAAACGTCCGAGG
>JAYPUF010000168.1:0-4608 GCA_038133925.1 Marivivens sp.
TGCATCATCCCCTATATCAACGAGGGTATCCGCATGGTCAAAGAGGGCGTAGAGCCCGCCTTGATCGAGAATGCGGCCAAGCTCGTCGGGATGCCGCTTGGACCGCTTCAGCTTGTCGATGAGACCTCGATCGATTTAGGAGTGAAGATCGCCAAAGCGACAAAGGCAGCCATGGGCGACGACTACCCCGATGGCGAAGTGGACGAAGTCCTCTTCTGGATGGCGGATCAGGGGCGCATGGGCCGCAAATCGGCAGCGGGATTCTATGCCTATGACGACAAGGGTAAGCGTACGGGTCTATGGGACGGCCTTGCAGCCCAATATCCAGTTGCCGACCAGCAGCCAGACCTGACTACGGTTCAGCATCGTCTCCTTTTGGCACAGGTTCTCGAAGCAGTCCGCGCCTTTGAGGCCGGCGTACTCACCGATATCCGCGAAGGCGATGTCGGCGCGATCCTCGGCTGGGGCTTTGCGCCTTGGTCGGGCGGCCCATTCTCATGGCTTGACATCTTCGGCGCGGCCTATGCCGTCGACCTTTGTGACAGGCTCGCAGAGGCGCACGGCGAACGCTTTGCCGCTCCTGCCCTTCTTCGCCAGATGGCCGAAGATGCCGATGAGTTCTATGAGAACTATGGAAACGGGGAAGCCGCCGCTTAAAACAACAAAGGCCGCCTCTTGGGGCGGCCTTTTACTTTACGCTCAACACTTAGTGGACGGCACAGACGCGGCGGTCGATGCGAGCATTTTCAAGGCAAGCGACGATCAATTCGGCATCCGCCATAGGAAGAACCTGATAGTCGGACTGAACCGCTGCACCAAAAAGATCACCAAGGATGTCACTGTTAGATGGGCAATGAAAAAGGCCTCCAACATTACAGAAGACGATCTCGTCTTTGGCAAAACGCAGGCGAACAACTTCGATCATGCAATCAGGTTCGACACGCTTGACGCCACGAAAGTCTTCGAGAGCGGCTGCAGGAACAAGCGCAAAGGGATCACCATAGAGCGCTTCTGCTGCGTCACTCTCGAGCATGATCGACTGCTGAGCCAGGATCACCATGTCTTCACGATTACCAAGCGCCCCAGCAGGAACGAAGAGCGGCCAGTCCTCATATGATTCACCGTGGGTCTCTGGGAACACAGAGATGCGCTCAACGGCAACAACTGTCTGCATACCGCAGTCAAAGGTTAGAACCTGATCGCCAGCTACGACGCTTTCAACAGGACGCCAGCCAATCGGCGTTGCAACGTTGGTTCCGGCAATGATGCCCTGTGCGACCTGGCTGAGTGCCAGTTCGTTTTGGCGGCGGCTCGCAACGTGGTCTGCAGTTTCAAAAGCGGTGTTGTTCCAAGCAAACATTGTCTCTCATCCATTTTCTGTGGAGCGGGTTCTGCGCTCTCGTTGGATTTGATTTGCTAGGATTCGTTGGGCCGAGATTGGGATGTATTCTGGCCGAAATGGGGCACTGAACCAAATTCCCACAAAATTTAATGAAATTCGACAGATTGGAGTTCGCAAGTGAAACAATCAAATGCAGAACTAGAAGGTATATCCAAATCTCTCGATGTCCTCGGCACAGTCTTCAGCCATGATTCTCGCAAGTTCAGGCGTGAAGTAAGCCCGGTAACCAGCATCCCGTTCTGATTTATTCACGGCTGGCAAAACGATGCGAAAACCGATGTGGTCCTCAAACGGCGAAATGTCTTGAGTAAAATTCTCTAGGCGCACAAAAAGCGCCGGCCATTCCTGCCCCGATGTATCCTGTAGGTATCTGCCATAGGGGTTCTGACGGATACTGGCTCGCGTTTGCGGATGAGAAACGAAATCCCCGAACTCTAATCCTTGGGCCAGCTTGACCGCAATGTGATCAAAACTCTGGGCGCGTAGCCAATGATAATAGCTCACCATACGGTCCCACGGATTGCGAACCAGCGCGACTTTGAACATCGCGGCGAGGTGTTCGTGTTCAAATGCGCCCTCGATATCCGCCATTGTCGAATGCTTCCAAAGGCGGCCGTTCGCCTTTATATCTTTTAGACGCCTTTTGCGTTTTTGCGCCTTTGGGGTGTCCCCGATCAGAATGTCATCTTTATGCGCTTTGTCTTCCAGTGCGAGCGACAGAGATGTCCCCCCAGTCTTTGTGATGTGCACAAAAACAAAAGAGCGAGCAGGCGAAATGATCATGCCACATTATACCAAGGCCAAAATGACTTTGCACCTTTTGCGTGCACCCCTTGGGCTATTCAATCCCATTAGGCTGCGCTAAGATATACAAAACGCGAGAAGCGAGCAGATGACAGCACTCAAGCAATATGAACGGCTCGAAAGCCTTGGACTTTGGCGCGAACACGCCGAGGCCCAAAGACGCGAAGTTACTGTGTCCTTTGGGAACGCAACCTTAACCATTGCTGACAATGCGGAACGTCCTATGGCGCATTGGTCACTTGCCGCCGTCGAGCGTTTGAACGTTGGCGAAATGCCTGCTGTCTTCGCGCCCGATGAAGAAGCAAGCGAGACGCTCGAGATCGACGACGAGACGATGGTTGATGCCATTGAAACTGTTCGCAAAGCTCTGATGAAATCCCGCCCGAAGCCAGGTCGCTTGCGTCAAGTCAGCCTCGCTCTTTCTGCTGTTTCGATCATTGCATTGGGGATTTTTTGGCTACCGGGCGCACTCGTTCGGCAAACAATTTCCGTGGCCCCTGTCACAAAAAGAGCCGAGATAGGAACAACACTTCTTGGACACTCGCAACGTCTAACTGGCTCCTCTTGCCGCAATCCACTCGGGATGGCGGCACTCGAACGGCTCAGAACCCGTCTTTTCCCCGAACAACCTCGCCCAAGCCTTGTGGTCGTGCCGGATGGAATTTCGGGGGCTATGCCGCTTCCGGGAAATATCATTATGATCAACCGAAAGGTGATCGAGAACACCGAAGATCCGGCGGTAACAGCGGGCTATGTTCTGACTGCGCGTGCCGTTGCACTCTCTGCGGATCCACTTGAGGAAATGTTGAGCTCGATGGGAATTCGGGCAACCTTCACGCTGCTAACAACTGGAAATCTTCCTCCTGATGCTCTTCGCGAATACGCCGAAGAGATTATCACAAACCCACCGTCTAAACTCGACAACGCGGCTCTTTATAAGCTTTTTGAAGAAACGCAGGTTGCAACGGGTCCGTTTGCGCAGGCAATCGATCCATCGGGTACAAACACCCAAGATCTTATCGCTTCTGACAAACTCGGCGGAGAGCGGGGCCCCGTCATACTATCCGACGGGGATTGGGTCGCTCTTCAGGGTATTTGCGGCTAGCCTTATTCGGTGACGTAGACCACACCAAGGTCACGAGGCCCGCGATCTGGGTTCAGACGGTCGTCGTTCCAGACCTTTGAATAACCAGCTGGCGGGGTCGACGATACCGGCGACAAATAAGGTGCGTTCGACGCTGGGATTCCAGTTCCAAACAGTCCTTCGGTCGACGGGTTATAAACCGACTGGCTTGCGCCTTCGGAAACGATCTGTGCGCCACGCGCCGTTCCCATATGGGGAATAGCGGCTTGAGGACCGCAGCGAACGCCTTCACCACGAAGATAAGGCGATTGCGGACAAACCGTAACTGAGGGTTCGACCGTCGGCGCAATCGTTGTGATGACGCTCGGAGCGACGGTGACCACCGGCGCTGTAACTCCGCGCGTTTGGCTGACTGATTTGCTTGGGGTCGGAACCGTAACAATCGGAGCGATGGTAGTAACCGTTGTTACATTTGTCGAACCTGTATAGCCCGAAGGCGACAAGACTTGTGGGCCGCAACGAACTGGAAGACCGTCTGCCGTCGAATAGATGCGAGCGCTCGATCCCATGTCGGCGCACATTTCGCTCCGCGTCATTGTCGCGGGCGCAGTTGCCGCGACGGTCACGGTCACAGGTGCGGCGATAGCCGGTGCAGGGCCACAATCGATAGGTTGGCCCGTACGAGACCCGATAAGCCCGCGCTGAATACCATAGCGACCGGCGCAAGCCTCTGCCTTTGTCATTGTCGCACGCGGCGCTTCAGTCACCTGCGGCGTTGCTATGATTTGCGGCGAAACCGTCGGGGTCGCAATGAGCGATGCGACGGTACGGATCGGATCTTGGTTGGTCGTGGGATAGGTCGAGGTCATAGTCCGCGTCGAAGGGATCTCGATCACAACGGGCGCACTCGAGACGTTGGCGGTTGCGACTGGTGCAGCTGTAACGGCAGCAGTCGTTGGCGCAGTTTGCGGAATGTCGATAATAAGGCTGTCGTCAACCTTTGCTGCCGCCACACCCGCGGACGCCGAAACCGATGGCTGAAAACCACATAGCGGCTTGCGATCACGCGCAACACGAGGCACCCAATTCACCAGTCCGCCGATGCCGGCTCTGATAAAGATACAGCCCTTGCTATCGACATACTGATTGCCCGCAAAACTTGAGGGCGGATACTCCGCAGGAGCCGCAGCATATTGGGCTTGTGCAAATGCACCGCCGGTTTGAGAGATAATCGCAGCCACCGCCATTGCCGCAAACGTTGCTCGCATCGTTCTGCGCCTCTTTTTCTATTAGAGGCAGAATGCCAAACAATCTCTAT
>JAYPUF010000169.1:0-4517 GCA_038133925.1 Marivivens sp.
GGCATTCGCCCGCGATCTAGCAGATTTGCGACCAATGCCGTGATGAACACAGTCTTACCTGCACGCGAAAGCCCCGTCACACCAATACGGATAACGGGATCGGAAAACGGTGAAATCAGAGTTTCCCCAACCGTTTCAATTCCACGCCCAAGTTCACGAGCAATATCATCAATCCGCAAGGCTGTTCCTTTCTCGCTTTGCGAACCATAGATAGGCACTCAAACCCGCGCTGTGTAGGGATTGATTTTTAAAGGGTTTGGACCTAATCGCCGCATATGCCTCGTTATGCGCTTCAAGTCGAATATCATGGTGCCCCTTTTGCTGGCTGGCAAAGGCAGGCCGATCAGCCTTCGGTTCAGGGCGCGATCGAGCATGCTCTTTCCAAACTCGAATCGCGCGCGCACACCATTGCAGCCGCTGGGCGCACCGACGCAGGTGTGCATGCCACTCATCAAGTCGCGCACTGCGATATGGAACAAGACTGGGACCCTTTTCGGCTTTCCGAAGCACTTAACTTTCATCTCAAGCCAAACCCCGTGGCAATTGTTCGCGCCGCCCTTGTGGCAGACGACTGGCATGCTCGTTTTTCTGCGGTGGAGCGCCGCTATACATTTCGTCTGATTAGTCGCCGCGCTCCGCTCACCCATGAAGCGGGCCTTGTGTGGCAGGTAAAACACCCGCTCGACGCCTCGATGATGCAGGCAGGAGCGGCCCGTCTCCTTGGCCGACACGATTTCACAACATTTCGTTCGTCGATTTGTCAGGCTTACAGCCCGATACGGACACTTGATGAACTTCGTGTTGAGGAAATTGCGCGCCCTGACGGTCAAGAATTCCGCTTTCACGTCCGAGCGCGTTCCTTTCTTCATAACCAAGTGCGGAGCTTTGTCGGCACCCTAGAACGTGTCGGTTCTGGCGCATGGACCCCTGATGACGTCACCAACGCACTTGAGGCCAAAGACCGCGCGGCTTGTGGCCCAGTTTGCCCCCCAGAAGGTCTCTATCTTTCTGGCGTAGGATACCCCGACGATCCGTTCACAGTGGTCTAGGCAAAGCACCGCCCAAATCCCAAGGCGGATTCACTTCCCAATAGTTTTCAGATAAACGGAACCTAAGATAAACGATGGGCGTTCACCCATCGGAAACGACGGAGCGTGCCTTGGGCAAACTAAACCGAACCTTGACCACCGCAGCCCTTCTCGCGGTGATGACTTCTGCAACTGCGCAAGAGGTCCAGCTCCGCTTGTCCGATGAATTTTCAGGTCTTGGCTCCGCCATTGAAAGCGCATCGCTCACAATGTCTCTTAGGAATGAAACCAGCGTAATACCCCAAGATTACATCGCCGCCGCACGCGCCGACTACCGTCGCATTCTCACCGCGCTTTACGCCGCCGGCTATTATGGAGCGAACGTTTCCATAAAAATCAATGGTGCCGAGGCTTCGGGAATTTCTCCGCTCGAACGCGTCACTGAGATCACTAACATTGAAATCAGCGTCAATCCGGGCCCGATTTTCCGTTTCGACAAAGCAACCGTTACCCCTCTCGCCGATGGCACCGTATTGCCTGCTGGATTTACAGCAGGTGAAGTTGCGCAAAGCGGTCTGATCAAAGAAGCCGCAAGAGCGGCCGTTGACGGGTGGCGCAACGATGGGTTTGCCAAAGCGAACATCAGCGGCCAGAATATTCGCGCAAACCACAACGCTCAAACGCTCAATGCTTCCCTTTCCGTAGGGACAGGCGCACGGCTGTCCTTTGGCCCCGTCGAAGTTGAAGGCAACAATGGCATCCGCGCCGAACGTATTCGAGATATCGCCGGCATTCCCGAGGGCGAGACATTCTCGCCCAAAACCATCGAGGACGCCGCCAACCGCCTGCGCCGTAGCGGGGCCTTTAGCTCTGTCGCAATTATCGAAGCGGAAAACGTTGGTCCAAACGATACGCTTGGGACAAAGATTCAAGTCGACGAAGCAACGCCCCGCCGTTTTGGCCTTGGTGCCGAAGTCTCTTCGACAGACGGTTTGGTGGTGAACGGTTATTGGCTCCACCGCAACTTCCTAGGCGGGGCCGAGAGCTTTCGCGTTGAAGGCGAGGTTTCGGGTATCAGCACACAAGGGGCCTCTACGCTCGACTACACTCTCAGCTACGAATTTCTACGTCCTCAGACCGGACCCTTCCGCACCGACTTCTATTCGAACGGCGCGATCGAAGTGCTAAACGACCCTGGCTATTTTCTAAAGCAGGTGCGTGTCGAAGCGGGCTTTAGCAGGGTCTTTGACAACAACCTCACTCTCTCAGGAGGTGTCGGCGCCTCGTCAGCTGAGGTACGCGATGATCTTGGCACGCGCCGCTATTCGGTTCTCAACGCTCCCTTTAGCCTCGAATGGGATTTGCGCGACAAACCTCTGGATGCCAGCTCTGGTTATTATCTGAAATCGTCGGCCATGCCCTTCTTTGGCATCGGTGCTGTAGACAGCGGCATCCGCACTCAGGTGGATGCTCGCGTTTACAAGAGCTTTGGCGAAAACGACCGTCTCACATTTGCAGCGCGCGGTCAGCTTGGTTCGATCGCAGGTTCGACGGCTCAGCGTACACCCGCTGATTATCTCTTTTACTCAGGAGGAAGCGACACCGTGCGCGGCCAAAGCTATCAGTCTCTGGGCACCACGCTTCCCAACAACGTCAAAATCGGCGGTATGTCCCTTGCGGCAGCTTCGCTCGAAGCACGCTACGACGTGACAGCCAAGATCGGCGCCGTTGGCTTCTTTGATATTGGCTATGTCGGCGCGGACGCTCTCCCGCTGCAGAGCGGCAATTGGCACTCGGGCACGGGCCTTGGGCTAAGATATGACACGGGCATTGGGCCGATCCGTCTCGATGTTGCGACCCCCGCAAACGGTGGACGTTTCGCCAAAGCGCTAAGCGTCTATGTCGGGATTGGGCAGTCCTTCTGATGCGCTATCTTACTCTTTGCTCAATCGCACTTATCGCCACGCCGATCCTCGCTCAGGACACTGCGCAGGAAGACGCGGACAAGGGCTACCTCACGACCCTGATCGAAAACTCGCTCTCTGGCGCGGGTCGTCAGGTTCTCGTCTCTGGCTTCCAAGGCGCGCTAAGTTCCAAAGCCACCGTAGAGCGGCTGACCATCGCAGACGCCGAAGGGATTTGGCTCGATGCGCGAGGCCTGACACTTGATTGGAACCGTGCTGCGATCCTGCGCGGCGCGATCAGCATCGAAGAGCTATCGGCAAGCGAACTGATCATTCACCGCAAACCAGTTGCAGGCGAAAACCTTCCATCGCCCGAAGCCACAGCCTTCTCACTTCCCGAACTTCCTGTTTCTGTGGATCTCGGCACGCTTGAGATCGCACGCGTCACCCTTGGCGAGGCACTCCTTGGTGAAGAGATTGCGCTTACGTTGAATGGAACCGCGGCCCTCAACGACGGCGAGGGAAATGCCACCCTCAATGCCGCGCGCCTAGACGGTGCCGAAGGCACCCTGAGCTTGACGGGCAGCTTCATCAACGAGACCCGTTTTCTGAACCTCGACCTCCTTCTCGCTGAAGGCGAGGCTGGCATCGCCGCACGCCTTCTCGACCTTCCTGATCAGCCAAGCGTCGATCTTTCGCTCAAAGGTTCGGGGCCGCTCACTGATTTCGGTGCGGAACTGTCACTTGCCACAGACGATATTCAGCGCCTTGCGGGGTCTTTCGAACTTGGCGCGGCGCCAACGGAAGTCGAAGGCAGCTTTGATCGTACTTATTCGCTCGACCTCGGCGGCGATGTCACGAGCCTCTTTTTACCGCAGTACCGCGATTTCTTTGGCCCTGATGTCACGCTCCAAGCCAGCGGCACACAGTTTGCCAAAGGCGGCCTAGTTCTCGACACGCTGGACCTAAAGGGTCAAAGCGTTGCCCTCAAAGGTTCGGCTGCGATTGACTCGGAGGGTTGGCCTGAACGTTTTGACCTCATCGGTGAGATTAGCGCGCAGGACCAAAATGCTGTCGTGCTCCCACTTTCCGGACCGCAAACAACCCTTGGGGCAGCGAACCTCGCGATCACCTATGATGCAGCAACCGGCGATGTTTGGACCGCAAACATAAACGCAACCGATTTCGAGCGCCCGGGCCTTGGCATTCCCAGCTTAAATCTGAGCGGTGGCGGCATCATCCAACGGGGCGACCTAAACGGCCTCGGTCAAGTCACCGCAAACCTCGACTACGCAGCTCAAGGCATTTCGCTTGATGACAATGGTATCGCAGATGCACTCGGTGACACGATTGCAGGCCGACTTGCTCTGACCTACGCCGAAGGCACACCAATCCGCATCAATGAACTCACCCTCAAAGGTGCGGGTCTAAATGTGGAAGGCACCGCTTCTGTCGAAACGCAGGGCAAATTGGCGATCACCGCTGACCTACTGGTCGAGGCCGAAGCGCTTGAACGGTTCAATACACTTGTTGGCCGAAACCTTGGGGGACGTGCCTCTCTCAATGTTGCGGGCGAAGTCTCGCC
>JAYPUF010000170.1:0-4501 GCA_038133925.1 Marivivens sp.
GCTCTAGAATCGTTTGCGCCGTAAGCTCCGCTGTAATCAATCCATTGACCAATTTGCCCCGCAGAGCCGCGAGAATCGCACGTGCTTTTTGCTTGCCGACAGCGACGGCAATCATTCTACGATCGCCGGCAGCATTGAGTTGAGCAGAGGCAACGCGGCTATTGAATTTGCAATCCATAAGCTCGCCGTTGTCGTCATAGATCCAGCTTGTGATCTCACCAGCTGCTCCGCGCGACTCTAAGTCGGTGAGTTCTTCTTCGGACAGAAAACCGTCCTGATACACGGGTGCAGTGACGCCGATGTTGCCGATGCCAACAAGAGTCAGGTCAGCACGCGCACAAAGCGCGAGAGTGTTTCGCATCGACTCTTGCGCGTGAAGTACCTGAACTTCGTCGCTCGTCTCGGCGAGAACAGGAAGCGGATAGGGGTATTGTTTGGCGCCTATCCGTTCAGCAAGTTGGATTGTCGCGTTGTAGGGCGTTGCAGAGCCATCGCTCATCATATTGCCAAGTCGAGACACAATTCGATGCTGGGGACAGCTCATGCGAGGGAGTTGCTCAACAGTCGATTTGAGCGCTCGGCCCGTTCCCATGGCAATTATGCGTTCTTCATCGGTCTTGAGCGCCCGTTCGAGTTCAGCCGCAGCAGCGATGGCAACGCCCGTTGTAAGGTTAGGGGCATCTGGATCGGAAGGTACGACTTCGCAGGATTGGAGGCCAAAGGTTTCCTTGAGCGCACCAGCAAGATCCATGCAACGGCCAATAGGGTGATCAAGACGAACCTTTACCAGCTTTTCACTGACTGCCATTGCAACCAGTCGCTGTGCAGATTGACGCGAAACACCTAGCTTTCTAGCGATTTCGTCCTGCGTGTTGCCCGCAACATAGTAGAGCCAACCTGCGCGGGCAGCATCATCAAGTCGAGTGGTTTCAGGTGTAAAACGTCCGTTGCTCACGCGCTGTCCTCGTTCGAATATTCTTTCAAGAGGTGGGGGAATTCTGCCCAATTGTCAAAGGATCTCACATGCGACGGTTGAGCAAGGCGGAGGCCCTTAAGGTGACTTGCACCTGCATATGCGAGTACCTGCATCTTTGCTGCGTCTCCAGCGGCAAGACCGGGAAGGCTGTCTTCGATCACCAAGCTTCGAAACGGATCGGCACCCATTTGCTTTGCCGCAAAGAGGAATAGGTCGGGCGCGGGTTTACCGTTTTCAACTTGGCTCGCTGTGAAAACGTTCGCGCCAAACAGCGGGGCAAGACCTGTTACACCCAAGGTGCGCGCAACGCGCGGCGGGCTAGAAGAGGTCGCAACACAGATTTTGAGGCCAGCCGCTTGGGTTGCCTGAATTGCTTCGAATATCCCTTCAGTTACACGCAGGTCTGTTTCGAACTTTTCAAGCAAACTTGTCCGATATCGCTGCTCGAAATCAGCAGGTAGAACGGTGTCAAAGCTCTTGGCCAAAGACTTTGCGACTGTTGGAAAGCTGCGACCCAAACAATGTGTTCGAACATAGTCTCGGTCGATCTTAATGCCGATTATCCGCAACTCGTTAATCAGCGTGTCTGCACTCAGGATTTCGCTGTCGACGAGGACTCCGTCACAGTCAAAGATTACAAGGTCTAGCATGCACAACTCACGATTTGGCGCTTTCGTGAATTAGCATGGGTGCTGATGCTGGAAAAGCTGTTACCGCTATCACGCTGCGCTTTGTTGCGTTTATTAATTTGCTTTAGAAAAAGAAAACCCCGCCAAAGCGGTGCCTTGGCGGGGAATGTGTCCGAATTTCGGAAGTTCGTTATTCGCGATTGCCCAAGAGCTGAAGCAGGAACATGAACATGTTGATGAAGTCGAGATAGAGGTTCAGCGCGCCCATGATAGCGGCTTTGCCAAGCCATTCCTGATCACCATGTGCTGCATGAGCAATATACGTGTTCTTGATGTTCTGGGTGTCATAAGCGGTAAGGCCCGCGAAGATCAGAACGCCAAGGATCGTGATGGCAAAGTGAATTGCTGCGGAACCAACAAAGATGTTGATTAGCGAAGCAATCAAGATGCCGACCACGCCCATGATCAAGAATGAACCCCAGCCGGAGATGTCTTTCTTCGTGGTGTAGCCATAGAGCGAAAGGCTCGCGAAGGCGATCGAAGTGACAAGGAAGACGTTGGCGATCGAAACGCCAGTATAGGCCACAAAGATCCACGATAGCGAAAGGCCCATCACCGCAGCGAAGGCCCAGAAGAAGAGCTGCGCGCCGGCGGCGGACAGACGGTTAATCGCTGCGCCAAAACCGAACACCATACCCAGAGGGGCAAACATAACGATATAGCCAAGGATATTTGGCTTGAGCGTCATGGGGTCACGGAAAATCGAAAGCAGCGCGGGGTTTGAACCGACTGCCCAAGCGACCGCAAAGGTGAGCAACATGCCGACTGACATGGTGCCGTAAACTTTATTCATATGGGCGCGAAGACCCTCATCGATGGCAGCTGTGCGAACACCGCTCGCCGCGCGCATCGTGCGAAAATCAGCCATTGAAACCTCCATGGTTGAACAAGTGAGCGGACCGCGAGGCTTCGCGGGACCCTTGGCTAGAATATTGGCAACTTGGACCAAGCTTTCAAGAGGTTGAAGCGATGAAACAACGCTTTTTGATTACAGCGTGGCTTAGTAGGAATACCAATGTTCCGGTGCATCCCATAAAGGCCTGCTTGCTTCGCGTTCTGCTTGCGAACGGCTAAGTCCGAGGTCGTGCAAACGTTCTTCGGGCAAAGAGCGAAGCGCTCGGCGCTGTTGTATGAGAGCAAATGCACGGAGTACAGAGAAGCGAACGGGGAGGATTTCGATTACGGCCATTTGATTGCGCCTTTCATGTCAGCGTTGGAACTGTCTTGAACTTCGCATCTCAAGGATGAATAATGAAATGAGATATTATTCACTTTCACATCACAGAATTTGATATGTTGAGAAACCTCGATCTTACGGCCCTTCGATCCTTAGTCGCGATATCGGATACGGGCGGCGTTACGCGCGCTGCTCATCGGGTAAACCTCACTCAGTCTGCGGTTTCGATGCAAATAAAGCGACTCGAGGAAAGTCTCGGGCTCTCGCTGATTGAAAAGAATGGTCGTGCCGTCGTTCTTACCACCTCTGGTGAACAACTCGCGGGTTACGCTCGCAAGATGCTCGCTCTGAATGACGAAGTCCTCGGACGCTTGCTTGCCACTGAATACGAAGGCGAGATCGTGTTGGGCGTTCCCCACGACATTGTTTATCCAACGATCCCCGAAGTGCTTCGCGCCTTCAACGCCGCGTTCCCACGAATGAAGGTGCAGCTCCTATCGTCGTTCACGCGGACGCTTAAAGAGCAATATGCGCGCGGCGAAGTTGATTTGATTCTGACAACTGAAATGGAACCGGATACAGGGTCCGAACCGCTTGCTGAAAAGCCGCTCATTTGGGTTGGTGCGCCGAACGGCACAGCTTGGCGCAAGCGACCTCTTCCTATGGCTTTTGAGACGCGATGCATGTTCAGACCCGAGACCGTACGCCGGCTCGATGCTGCGGGTATCCCATGGGATTTGTCTGTAGACGCCGAGTCGTCTAGGAGCGTGGAAGCGGCGGTAAGTGCCGACCTTGCTGTCCACGCGCTCCTCGACGGCACCTGCCCGCCGTACTTTGAGATCATAGATCACGCGGGTGCTCTTCCAAAGCTGTCTAGCCTTGGCATCCATATGTACATGCGCCGCGACGAAGAATGGCTCCCAGTTCTTGAGCTTGCTGGAATGGTGCGAGACGCCTTTGACGAGGCTTAGGGTTTTACCACAACCTTGCCAGTGGATTTGCGTGATCTGAGCAATTCGAGCGCTTCGTCTGCTCGGTCGAGCGAGATGACGTGGCTTATGTGGGGCTGAAGCAGGCCCTTGGCGTGCCAATCCATTAGCTCAGAAAGTGAAGCAAAGAGCACCTCGGGTGCAAATTTCAGATAACCGCCCCAGTAAAATCCAATCACGTCAACATTTTTGACAAGCAAATGGTTGGCTGGGATTTGTGGAACCTCGCCGCTTGCAAAACCGATTGCCAAGTAACGGGCTTCGCGGTTGCAGGCTCTTAGAACCTGTTTGAATGCATCGCCACCAACTGCATCATAGACGACATCTACGCCACCAAGGTCTCGAAGTTCTTTGGTAAGATCGGCACTTGCATCAATTGTGATATCTGCTCCCGCGTCGCGTGCGATTTTCAGTTTTTCAGGACCTCTAGCGACCGCAATGACACGTGCACCCAGAAGTTTGCCGATTTCAACTGCAGTCAGGCCTACTCCGCCGGCAGCACCCAGAACGAGCAGGGTTTCGCTCTCTAAAAGCCGCGCACGACGCGTGAGTGCGAGGTGCGAGGTGCCATAGGCAATCATGAACCCAGCGGCCTCTTCAGAAGTCATCGAAGCTGGCACAGGTCGACAAAGATCAATCGGATATACAGCATAATCGGCCATGCCGCCTT
>JAYPUF010000171.1:0-4497 GCA_038133925.1 Marivivens sp.
CGAGCATCTGGGTCGCAACAATCACAGGCTTACCAGCTGCGCGGCTCTTACGGATGAGACGCTTTTGGATCGGCGGTACGTTCGACACGGGCAGTTCAACACCAAGATCGCCGCGAGCAACCATGATACCGTCAGAAACAGCAAGGATCTCGTCGAATGCCTTAACAGCCGCTGGCTTTTCAATCTTCGAGAGGATCGCTGCACGACCCTTCGCCAATGCACGGGCTTCTTCAACGTCCGCAGGACGCTGAACAAACGAAAGAGCAAGCCAGTCAACGCCGAGACCGCAGACGAATTCGAGGTCCTTGCGGTCTTTTTCGGACAAAGCAGCAAGCGGAAGAACAACGTCAGGAACGTTGACGCCTTTGCGGTTCGAAATGGTGCCGCCAACGACAACTTCACAGTTCGCAAAGTCACGACCACAATCTTTGACCTTGAGGCGGATCTTGCCATCGTTCACGAGAAGAGACGCGCCAGGCTCGAGCGCATCAAAGATTTCTTTGTGCGGAAGACGCACGCGGGTTGCATCACCCTCTGCCTCATCAAGATCAAGACGGAAGTCCTGACCGACGACCAGCTCTTCTTCACCATTGGCGAAAGTGCCAACACGGAGCTTCGGCCCCTGAAGGTCGGCAAGAATACCGATCGGCGTGCCGCAATCTTTCTCAACCTGACGGATGATGTCATAGCGCTCCTGAATCTCGTGGTGAATTCCGTGGCTCATGTTGAGGCGGAACACATCTGCCCCTGCCTCGTGCAGAGCACGGATCATCTCATAGCTCGACGAAGCGGGCCCAAGGGTGGCTACAATCTTTACGTTACGGTGGCGATGCATACGGCGTTCCTAGTCTGTCGTCTCGACGTGGCCGTTAGCGGTAACGACCGATTTGGCCCCTTATTGCGCAAAACTTCTCCAGCCTCAACTGCATAAGACTTTAGGAGCACATTGAACGCAAAAAATTCGGGCTTTTGGGCGAAAATGCCCGTTCACCTACTTTCCTACTCTAAATATGGGACCCAAGTAACACCAAAGCGACACCTTGGCCCAAGACTTTCGCTCATTTTACAGGCACCTTGCGCCCAAAGAGACCGACTCAAGAGGTAAACACATGGACGACCAAACCCGCATTGAACTCGAAGCCGCCGCCTTCCGCGCCCTGCGCGAACACCTGATGGAGAAACGCACCGACGTTCAGAACATTGACCTGATGAACCTTGCGGGGTTCTGCCGCAACTGCCTTAGCCGCTGGTATCAAGAGGCTGCAAACGAACGCGGCATCGAGATGTCCAAGGACAAAGCCCGCGAGATTTACTATGGGATGCCCTATGAAGCGTGGCGCGATCTGCACCAAACCGAAGCAGATGCAGGCAAGCAAGAGGCCTTCAAAAAGGCTTTTGCCGAAAACGTCAGCGAAACCAAGTAATCAAACAAAAAGGCCCCCGAATTCGGAGGCCTTTCTTTTCCCCTGATCCAAGGATCAGATCGCGGCCTTGCGGCTCTCTTCGAGATAAATTTCGCGAAGACGTGCAGCCACTGAACCGGGCTTGCCTGTGCCAATCGCCGCGCCATCAATCTCGACCACAGGCATCACAAAGGTCGTCGCCGAAGTCACAAACGCTTCGTCCGCTTCCTTCGCCTCGTCGATGGTGAACAAACGCTCTTCCACCTGCATCTGCGCTTCTTTGGCAAAGCGCAGAACCGCAGCGCGGGTGATCCCGTGAAGGATATCATTGCCCAGCTGGCGCGTGATGATCGTGTTGCCCTTGACGATATAGGCGTTGTTCGAGGTGCCTTCGGTCACATAACCGTCTTCCACCATCCACGCGTCATCGCAGCCCGCCTTCTTCGCCATCATCTTACCCATCGACGGATAGAGAAGCTGCACAGTCTTGATATCGCGGCGCCCCCAACGAATGTCGTCAACCGAGATCACCTTCATCCCCGTCTTTGCCAAAGGACTATCGGCCAGACCGGGCTTGTTCTGGGTAAAGAGAACGATGGTCGAAGGCGTTTCCGCGGGATCAGGGAAGGCGAAATCACGATCACCAGGTGCGCCGCGCGTGATCTGAAGATAGACCATGCCCTCTTCGATACCGTTCTTTGCCACAAGCTCGCGGTGGATTGCCAAAAGCTCTTCCTTGGTCACAGGCGAGGCCATGTCCAATTCACCAAGCGAGCGCTCAAGACGCACGGCGTGACCTTCAAAGTCCACCAGCTTGCCATCCAGCACGCTGGTCACTTCGTAAACACCGTCCGCCATAAGGAAACCGCGATCAAAGATCGAAACCTTGGCTTCGGTTTCGGGAAGATAGTCGCCGTTTACATAGACAATGCGAGTCATAGCAGTTTCCTCTTAAAATGACGCATGTGTCATGGGTCAACTGCTGCCTTGCGTCAAGCCTCTTGGCTTTTGCGACCGGGCTTTACCCCAACAGTTCATCCAAATCGAGCTTCATAAGCTGCAATGAAGTCGCCAACTGGATCAGGTGAGAAGCCAACTTTGCAACAAGCATCAACTGTTGCTGCACCACTTCTGATAGTGCGCCCGTCTTGCCAAAATCATAGACGATCAGCGATCCGAACCGCTCATTCTCTGGGCCAAGCGCAACAAAACTCAGACGATCTGGCGTGAACTTGCGCCCATCTATTTCCGAAGCTTTTGCGACAACATCCCAATAGGCCGAACCAACTGGGACATCCACGAACTTCGGCGCGCGACTAAAATCCTGATCAGTTGGAAGAGTGCGTTCACTCCAACCATCCTCACCATAAATCCCGATCGTGAACTGTCGGTCCTTTAGGTTCACCATCACGCGCGCGCATTCGCGACCCGTCGCATCAGCTGCAAGTCTTGCGATCTTGTCGAAAATCGGACTGGGCAAAATTTGCAGCCGAGCCAATTCGTCAGCGTCAGTTACCTCACCAAGAACGCGATGGATCTTACTAAGTACCATGCCTCACCTATTGGCCAAACTAAACAAATCACCAAGCAACAGCTTGAGCGATGCTTTGGAACGGATCATCTCGCCCGCAATTTCCGCGAGATCGATCATAATCTGCGACTGTTCAGCGGCTATTGTGGCAAGCCTTCTTTCACTGAACACCGCCAATACGCCGACGAACTCGTCTTTGAGCATCAAGCCAGCCGATAAACCAGTTTTTGCACGCGCCAAACGGCCGTCGACAAAAGGTGAATTAGGCGCAGCCTTGTCCATATCAGCGAGAAACAAAATCTGCCGGTTTAGGGCTCTGCTACTCGCGGTCTTGGTAAAAACGTCCTTTTCAAAACCGTGGGATCCAATCACCGTCGCTTCGTCCCCGTCAAAAATCGCAAGAAATCCCGCATCAAAGTCTGTCGACAAAACTGCAAGCTCAGCGATGCAATCAAAGGCTTCGCTTTTTTCAAGGTCGACGGACCTTAGAACTTCTTGCCCCGTTGCATGTAAAAGCAAATTACGAAGGGAATGGCTCACAATATCCTCTAAAAGGGAAATCCAAGGATCTTAACTTCGCACGCTTAAACCAAATGGTAAAAAAAGTTAACGCTACCTATAATTAAGTTATGGAATTCGATAGTATAAAATATATATCAAAAAGAAGTAATAATTGACATAAAAAACCTCTATGATTGCAAAAATCAATCCTAGATTACCCCCACAGCTCGTGAGGAATCGAACCCAGAATCGACCCCTCGAAACCGATTGCCAAACTTCGGTCTTGGGCCAGCAAAAGCGGCCCATCCAGATCGACAAACTCGGCCCCTCTGGCCACCATCAAAGCCGGAGCCATCGCCAAAGACGTGCCGACCATACAACCGATCATAACTCCAAATCCCGCTGCTTTAGCATCGTCACGCAAGCGCAAGGCTTCGGTAAGACCTCCTGCTTTATCGAGCTTGACGTTCACCACATCGTAACGGTTCTTAAGGGCATTTAGGTCGCTCGCGACGTGGCAACTCTCATCTGCACAGATGGGAACGGGCCTCGGCAGGGTTTCAAGCGCCTGATCCTTCCCCGCGGGGAATGGTTGCTCGACCAAGACGACGCCAAGCCGTTCAAGATGCGGAAGAAGCGTCAAATAATCTTGCTCGGACCAGCCTTCATTTGCGTCAATTATTAACGCCGCCTTGGGCGCACCGCGCCTCACAGCCTCAAGTCGGCCAAGATCATCTGGCGTCCCAAGCTTGATCTTGAGCACGGGCCGCGTTGCATTTTCAACCGCCTGTGTCTCCATCGCCTCGGGACTGTCCAGAGATAGGGTAAGTGCCGTCACGATCCCCTTTGGCTCAGCAACGCCCGTCAGCTCCCAAATGCGACGCCCCGAAGTTTTGGCTTCAAGATCCCAAAGCGCACAGTCCAGCGCATTCCTTGCCGCTCCATGCGGCAGTGCATCCTGCAAAGAGCCACGATCCGTAAACCGAGCCGCTTCGATCTGAGCCATGACGCTCTCAAGGGTTTCGCCATAGCGGGCATAGGGCACGCACTCCCCCCGCCCGA
>JAYPUF010000172.1:0-4424 GCA_038133925.1 Marivivens sp.
GTCTCGCGCACCATCATCGGCACTGGCGGATAGAGCCGCAGAGACTCGCGAAACACATCTCGAGTGATCTTGAGCTTAGAGACCGCAGAAAACTCGGGTTCCAGCGCCGAGGCCTCTTGGGCAATCTTGTCCTGCCAATCAGGATAGAGCGCACAGAGGTAAAGCGTCCAAGCCAGCGCAGAGGCGCTTGTTTCATGCCCTGCAAGAAAGAAGATCGCGACCTGATCCACCATCTCGGGGACGTCGAACTCTTTGCCAGTCAAAGGGTCACGCGTGGTCATAATCTTGGTCGCAAGATCGTCCGGCGCAGTCCCTTCTTCAAGCGCTGCAAGGCGGCGCTCTGTCAGTTCGGTGATCAATGCGCGAATAACCTTTGCCGTGCGCCGCGTCTCTTTGGAGAAAAACCGAGGCATCCATTTTGGCCCTCGTACAAAGGCTGCAAGGTTCAGGATTGGTTGGCTCCGCTGATGCGCGCGAAATTCTTCAAAAACCCGCGTGGCGGTCTCGTTTTCGATGGGAATCGAGAAAAGCGTCCGAAAAATCACATCCGCCGCAGCATGGCTCGTCTCTTGTTCGATCTCTCGTGGTGATCCATCGGCAATGGATGCAAGTCTGGCAACTGCGCTCTCGCCTGCGGCCCACATCGCAGGAAACGTATCACGAAGCCGGCCACCTTCAAAACTGGGATCAATAATTCGGCGCTGCCTTTTCCAAACCTCACCGTTGGTCAAGAAAACCGAATTTCCAAGGATCGGGCGAAGCCCAGCCCCCACTCTATCTGATTTTGGGAAATCATCAGGACGCTCGTTCAGGACCCGCTTTATAAGAGCCGGATCATTGATCATATAGCTTCGAAAGAACGGGGTCTTAAACTGCGCCATCCAAGCACGGTAGAGCTTTTCGGGCTGAGCCGAGAGGATGTCCTGCCTAAAAAGCCTCATGTAGCGCCAGAGCGATACCTTTTCAGGCCGAGATGCGGGTTTAGGCGGCTTCATACGTTCACCGAGTTAAATCGGTTCACCGCCCGCTCAATCCTGCTCTTTGAGGGGGGACGATCTTTGAACCTATCGGCAAGCGTTAGGGGGCCAGCAGTTATCTGAAAATAGTCGTAGTCTTTGGGCTGATCAAACGCACACAGATACTGAAAATGAAGCCGGAAAAAACGCCAGCGTAATTCGGCCCAACGCTCTGGCGAGAGGCTTTGGGTAAAGGCAGCAGAGAAAACCAATGGCCATTTCTTTTTGCCTTCGCGTGCAACGCCGCTGACCGACACAGGATCGCAAAGCGCAAACGCGCAGCCGTCACCGGGTGCGGTCACATCAATCCAAGCAACCTGATCTTGCTCACTGAGATACCTTAAATCCGCACGCAATCTTCCAGCATCACGCAAGAATGAGACCATCGGCACCACCTGTCCGAGCGACAAGAACCCAAGTGCGGGGCCATCATGCGGCACGCGCCCTGTTCGCACCAAATCCGCTAGGATCGAAATCGCAAGATGCGCACCTGAAGAGTGCCCCACCACCAAAACTTCGTCCACATCC
Organism: Marivivens sp.; assembly: GCA_038133925.1. GTDB lineage: Bacteria > Pseudomonadota > Alphaproteobacteria > Rhodobacterales > Rhodobacteraceae > Marivivens. The sequence continues at coordinate 1,545 of JAYPUF010000172.1, forward strand.
GAGGCGAGCGCCTCAAAAATCACACTCCCGAAGTCGGCCATGCGGCCTTCTAATTCGGGTGGATTGGCGCCATTCCAATGCGCCGAATAGGCGTAATCATGCATGAGATAATAGGCAAAAAACTTGTTATCTTTTGCCTTGAACCATCGAATAACGGCAACCGCACTCATTGGGAAAAGTGGAAACGAAAGGAGCCAAAATAACGGCTGATATGCCGCAACTATTTCAGGGAGCGGGATCATCTTCGACGCAACGAAGACGGCAAGCGCGTGAAAGACTAAAGTTGTCGAAACGCCGATGAGCCCCGCGACGAGAAGCTGCAAAAGCAACATGCCAACTGGATAGAGTGCGGCGATCAGCGGCCCTTTGCGTAAGAACATCAGGCGAAAAAGCGCCCTACTCGCAATATAGGTCCAAGCCGTCCGAATAAGTTGAAGATAGGTCGCGAGGATTGTGTTCTCCATGCTGTTCCGCACGATATCAGACCAGACGAGAACATCGACTTGGGTCTTGATCTTTGCGCCATCAATCTCGGCTTTAACTTGCCAGCCATAGCGCTCGCCTGCATTGGGGGACAATGACAGCGAGTAGCCAGATATGGCTGCTTGGTCGCCACCCTCTTTACGATAGAGCTCGCGATAACGGCGCGGATGAATCGGATCGTAGCCAGGGATATAGAATACCTGACGCCTTTTCACCGGCTTCACCTTTACGTGCTCCGTCATTCTTGGCCCCACGTCGCCTTTTTAGGCAGTGTAACGCCCAAAACTTGCAAAGATAAGTGCGGAAATTACCCCAAAGTTGCAAGACCTGGAAAAGTTTCAAGGAGCCAGAACGAGATATCCGAGAATTTACCGGTCAGCATTAGAACTCCGACAATCAACAAGAGTGTGCCTGAGAGTTTCTCGACAGTCCGCATGTGTCGTTTGAGCCAGTTCATCGGCCCCTTGAGACGCGGAAAGAACGCGGCAACAAGCAAGAACGGCAATCCAAGGCCAAGCGCATAGACCGCCAGCAAGAGCGTTCCTTTGGCCATATCCGCCTCGGAAGCAGCAAGACCTAGGATCGCGCCAAGAACAGGCCCCAAGCAAGGCGTCCAACCAAAGGCAAAGGCCAGTCCAAGGAGATACGCACCAAAGGCGCTCCCGCCTTGGTCCCCTGCATCAATGCGTGCTTCTCGATTAAGGAATGGAATACGAAAAATACCGATGAAATGAAGCCCGAAAACGATGATGATCACACCGGCAAAAGTGATTGCAACATCTTGAAAGGAAAGAAAAAACCTCCCCGCCGCAGAAAAGGCAAAACCGAGCAAAAGAAAGACGGTTGAGAGGCCGAGAACGAAGAAGACTGCAGAAAGAAACACTTTGCCCCGCGCCTCAGTCTCACCCTCCATCTGGGTTACAGAGACCCCGCCCATATAGGCAAGATACGGCGGCACTACGGGGAGCACGCAAGGGCTCAGGAAAGACAGCACCCCAGCAATAAGCGAAATGCCCATCGCTACGATGAGTGAAGCGTCGAGAAATGTGCCTGCATCAAACATGTCGCGTCCCCTTTTGACAAAGGACATAGGGCAAAGTGAGACAATCGTCACGCGTCTTACGGTCACATTCGAGTAAGTCCCTGAAATGAAAACGCCGCCCCAAGGGACGGCGTTTTCTAAGACTTAGAGGCTCCACCAGCCTTTGCGCTTTGGCTTGGGCTTTTCTTCAACCTTCGGAGCTTGTGGCGCGGCTGCTACGAGCGCTGGCTCAGGAGCTGGCGCGGGTTCTTCTGTCTTGTCGGCGACGACGGCGACCTCCGCAACTGGAGCAGGATCCGCAACCGGTGCATCTTTCACAGCAGCGGCGTTCGGTGCTTCTTCCTTAGGCGCCTCAGCAACCGGCTCGTCCGCATCTTTCTTCTTGCGGGTCGACGTGCGCTTGCGTGGGGCCTTCTTAGGCTTCTCTTCCGCCTTAGGCTCCTCGGCTGGGGCATCGACCTCAACTTCGGCAACGTCGGCTTTTACGTCCTCGGATTCCGCATCCTTCTTCTTGGAGCGACTGCGCGTGGTCCGTGCACGTGTCTTTTTGACAGGCTTTTCCTCTGTCTCAACAGGTGCTTCCACCTCTTCCGAAGTCTTTGCTTCCGCGTCAGCGACCGCCTCTGCAACTTCGGCTACTGGCTGATCGGCCGAAGCATCTGCCTCTTCAGAGGGATCTTCGTCCTTATCATCAGAATCATCGGACTCGCCGTTTTCCGACTCGTTCTCAACGTTCTTGCCCAAACCACGACGACGGCGGCGGCGGCGCTTCTTTTTCTTCGGCTTATCGTCTTCAGAAACCTCAGGTGCCTCTTCTTCGACTTCATCTGCCTCTTCGACGATATCCTCGTCTTCCTCTTCGAGAAGAGCGGCAGAAACCATTTGAACCGGAGCAGCCTCAGGCACGATGCGCGTAGCGGTTTTGAACTTTTCAATCGCAAAGTCAGGCGAAACGAGCGTCGGATCACATTCGATGCGAACGGCCATACCGTAACGCGCTTCGATATCAGCGATATGTTCGCGCTTTTGGTTCATCAGGAAGTTCGCGATACCAATCGGAGCACGCACCAGAACCTCGCGCGTGCGGCCACGAACGCCCTCTTCTTCGAGCTGACGAAGAATCAGGAGCGCTACGTTGTCATCCGAACGGAGAAGACCCGTTCCGTGACAATGTGGGCACGGCTGGGTTGTGGCTTCCAGCATGCCGGGACGCAGACGCTGACGCGACATTTCAAGAAGACCAAAGCCAGAAATACGGCCCACCTGAATGCGGGCACGGTCGGTCTTGAGCTTGTCCTTGAGACGCTTTTCAACGGCAGTGTTGTTCTTGCGCTCGTCCATATCGATAAAGTCGA